>JAUMBM010000027.1:0-13968 GCA_032115735.1 Saprospiraceae bacterium | reverse complement strand
TCTTCCCATTCCGAACAGAGAAGTTAAGCCCCTTAGCGCCGATGGTACTGCCGTGAGGTGGGAGAGTAGGTCGCCGCCAACTTTCATGAAGGCTCAGTCGTCACAACGGCTGGGCCTTCGCCGTTTTAGTCATGTACCAAATCGCGATAAACTGATGAACGAATCCAGCAACTTATACTTTCGGCTTGAGCTCATCTGGTGGCTTGCTACAGTGGTTGTGGTAGCATTGGTATTACTTCCCATCTACACGGCCCTGCAGGAGCTTTTCCCTTTCTACGTGGTTAATATTGTTTTTGTGGTCACCTTTATCACGCTGACCCGCTACCTATTTTTGTTGAAATACACCTTCCTGCAGGGACAGCGCTATCTCAACCTGACATTGGTGTTTTTGAGTATCCCTGCCGTGTTTCTGCTAGTTCAGGAGATAAACCTCTTTCAGACATATCTGGATGAGAACGGCTTTCTGTCGATTGTAGGGAGTCTGCCGCGGGAGCAACAGCTTTCCATGATGCAGTATATACGCACGGAGATGTTATTGTTTGGTGTGGGCAGTGTGATTGCCAGTATTGTATTTTCATTGCGATTGGTGCTCTATCTTTGGAAAGGCAAGTAGGGAGATTGACATAAAAATGTGCTCTCCCTTATGTGAGTGGATCAGTCAGCAGACATGGAGAAGTAGTCTCGAGACACTACACCGGAGTGTCCCGGGTAGAACACAGCTATCTGAAGCTATATAGCTTAGAAAGAAGAGATATTGCTGATGAGTATTCGGATTAGCGAGAATCTTCCGGTAGTTCGAAGAAATCCGAACCGTTTTGTTCCGGATTGGGGGTAGCGGCAGGGTCAGTATTTTCGTGGCCTATCTTGTCAACCACAGCGATGATGTAGTCATAGAATTCGACAAACACAGGCCAAAACCTGCGACTGACATTCCAGGCAACTTCCGGGTATTTTTCCAAAAAGACATAGGTTACGGATTCCGTCTTGGTGGGTTCTTTGAGGAGCCGCGCCCGGGATGAGAAAGCAATGATCAGGCTGTAGAGGAAAACAACCATGAAAACCATGAGAATTCCGCCGGCAACCTGATTGATTACGTTTACATTGAAAGATTCCAATGCCCCCTCAATGGTTCTGCCGAGCAACCTGAAAAGTAGCATGGTCAAGACAAATGAAGCAACGATACCTGCCAGCAGGGTAAAAATACTGGACTGCTCCCCATTACCTGCCAGGGTATTGAGGAGATCTGTCATGGCCGGGCTGAATTTGGCGGCTACGATGATACCAAATAAGACCGACAGTATGGAAAAGACGGTACCGATGATACCCCGACGGTATCCCAGCCAAAAGCCGATAATGACAAATAGAATGCAAAACAAGTCGACAATCATAAATCAAAAATACGTTTTTTCTGCGGACATGTGGAGATTTTTCGACTTATGTACTGTGGGCAGCGACGAAGCAGAGTCCATGTACAGGGATAAGATGTTGTAAAAGCGTCTTTTTCCGATTTCTAATAAACTGAGCGTCCTATAAATAAGTGTTACTTTTGTAAGGCAGAGTGAATGAAAATAATTTACTTTGCATTGCCTTCGCAAGGAGGCCTATTGGGCAACATATATTATTTTGGTTGCTTACCCCTTACATAACTCCGGAAAATAGTCTGTCATGATTAAGATTCTTGCTAATGATGGTATTCACCCTGATGCTTTGACGCTTCTGGGAGAAGCCGGTTATGAAGTTGATACAGAGAAGGTCTCTCAGGAAGACCTTATCAAGGTACTGCCTGATTACGATGTTATTATCGTTCGTTCGGCCACCAAAGTTCGCAAAGACCTGATCGACGCCAGCCCAAAGCTCAAGATTATTGCAAGGGGCGGGGTAGGCCTTGATAATATTGATTACGAGTATGCGCAGAGTAAAGGCATTGCGGTTATGAATACGCCGGCAGCCTCTTCTTCCTCTGTTGCGGAGCTTGCCTTTGCACATATTTTCTCACTGGCGCGCTTCCTCAACCGCTCCAATCGCGAGCTGGCCAGCGGCAGCTTCAAGAAGCTCAAAGAGGAGTTCTCAGAGGGCCGGCAACTTCGTGGTAAGACATTGGGCATCATTGGGTTTGGTCGCATAGGCCAGGAAGTGGCTCGTATTGGGTTGGCTTTGGGTATGAATGTGAAACCTGTGGACTTGATTGTTGAAGAAGCGGATATCAATATTCAGCTTTTCAATATGGACAAAGTAAAGTTGTCTGTCCATGTACCCACCTTTGATATGCAGGAAGTACTGACTACTAGTGATTACCTGACGCTGCATGTTCCTGCGTCCAACGGAGCACTGATCGGCAAGGCGGAAATAGCCAAAATGAAGCAGGGGGCTATCATCATCAATACCTCTCGCGGCGGGATTGTCGATGAGGAGGCATTGTTGGAGGCACTTGAAACAGGCCATATCGGCGGGGCAGGTATCGATGTATTTGAAAATGAGCCAAGCCCGCGGCCGGCGCTGCTCGATCATCCTCGCATATCGGTTACCCCACACATTGGAGCCTCCACGATTGAGGCGCAGGCCTATATAGGTCTTGAACTTGCGGACAGGATCCTTGCATTTTTTGGTGATGATAAATAAGATGGATGTTTTTTTAGGTTATACATTGTGTTTTTTTTGATATATATTGTGAGTTACGGCGATTAGCTGTAGGCATGAATGTCCACAGCATTGCCTACGATCCCGGAAGCAGCCGATAGCTGCTTCCGGGATTTTTATTTGGCTGTAGCATCTGAAAGAGAAGAAGGTTGTCTTATTTTTAGCTCACCACTTTTGGCAGGAGGTGGATAACTGTGCGCGTTCAGCTTTCATTCTGTGGCTGTAGCCACAGAATGGAAGCTAAGTATACACCCAAAAATAATTACCATGCAAATAGCACTGGAAAATTTACAGCAATTGCTGAAGAAAAAATATGGATTAGAAGGGCTACTGCAAAGCCTCACGGCTGAAAAAGACCTAAATTATCAGCTGGATACAAAAGATGGTGAGCGCTTTGTTGTCAAAATTGCTCATGCGCAAGAAGAGGAGCGCCTGTTGGAGATGCAGCATACTTTGTTGCGACATGTAGCCAAAGAGGCTGGTGAATTGATGTTACCTTCGCTGATTCTGACGCTGGAGGGTGCTGAGATATGCATGATAAACGATAATAACGGGCGAGCCAGGATGCTTCGCGTACTGAGTTGGCTGGAGGGGGATTTATGGGTAGATGTACATCACCATGGTGCTGAGTTGTTGACCTCACTTGGGGAGGCCTGCGGGGAGATGTGTCAGCGTTTGAGCGATTTTGATCATGCTGCGGCGCATCGATCTTTTAAGTGGAATTTGTCGGAAGCATTGTGGATAAAAGATAAGTTGTACCATATAGAGCGAATGGAGGATTTGGAGTTGGTGGAGTATTTTATGGATTTGTACACAACTACCGTATTGCCGCGGCGGGATGAATTGCGCAAGGGAGTGATTTATAATGATGCCAATGATTATAATATTATTGTAGGCGGAGAACAGCGTCATACTCGTCGGGTTGTGGGGCTCATTGATTTTGGGGATGTTGTATACAGTGAAGTGGTCAATGAGTTGGCGATTGCTATTGCATATGCTTGTATGGGCAAAGAAGATTTTCTGGTAGCGACCCGTTCATTGATTAGAGGGTTTCACCGGCGGTATGCACTTACGGAGACGGAGTTGTTGGTTCTTTTTCCATTGATAGCTATTCGTTTGTGTGTGAGTGTGGTCAATTCGGCGGTGAACCGTGAGGAGGCAAGGACGAATGCGTATTTGCTTGTGAGCGAGGCATCGGCCTGGGCAATGCTCCGGCGGTTGCGCGCAATCCCGCCTGCTCTGGCATATTACGTATTTCGTGATGCAGCAGGACTGGAGGCTTGTCCTGCTCGCGTTGCATTCGATCGGTGGTGTGAGAATTCTGATCCCGCCGCCTTATTGCCTGCGCTTGGATCGGCTACATGGCTAGACCTGAGCGTAGGTAGTACAGCCCTGGGTGGCAATGACATATTTGAGGATGTAGCCGTATTTAGCCGCAAGATTGAGCAGTTATTGGCGGATGCCGGCAGTTCGTTGGGTCTGGGAGGTTATGGTGAAGTAAGGCCTTTTTATACGAGTGATGCCTACAGCGTTGCGGCCAATGATGGCTACAGATGGCGAAGTGTGCACTTAGGGCTTGATTTGTGGACAGCCGCGGGCACGCCTGTTTACGCGCCTTGGGAAGGAAGGGTACACAGCTTTCGGGACAACGCCAATGACAACGATTATGGCCCGACAATCATTCTCGAGCACAGTATGGGTGACGGGCAGTATTTTTATACTCTTTACGGGCATCTGAGCAAGCAGGATCTGCTATCCTTACGGCAGGGGCAACGGATACAAAAAGGTGATTGCATTGCGCACATAGGCCCACCGCCAGAAAATGGCAACTGGCCGCCGCATCTGCATTTTCAAATCATACTGGATCTATTGGGAAAGGAGGGAGATTTTCCGGGGGTTGCCTTCCCTGAAGAAGCAGCTGTCTGGCTGCGCATTTGTCCGAATCCTTCAAACTGGTTGAGGAAACATTACCCGGTATCTGAAAATCCTACATCTGGGTCTGCTCCGGCATCATCGTTACTGGAAAGGAGGCAGCGTTGTCTGGCACCCAATCTACGCCTGTCTTATCGGCGGCCATTGCAAATAGTGAGGGGTTTTGGCAGTTATTTGTATGATGAAACTGCCCGTCGATATCTGGATACAGTCAACAATGTGGCTCACCTGGGTCATCAGCATCCTGCTGTGGTAAAGGCGATCAGTGGGCAGCAAGCGATACTGAATACCAACACGCGCTACCTGCACCCCCACATCATAGAATTTGCCGAAGAGCTGCTGGCCACCTTTCCGCCGCCACTGAGTGTGTGTTATTTTGTTAACTCTGGCAGTGAAGCCAACGAGCTGGCCATCCGGTTGGCTCGCATCTATAGCGGTCAGCGGGATATGTTGGTCATGGAGAGCGGGTATCACGGCAATACACAGGGATGTATAGAAATTAGTTCTTATAAATTTGATGGTAAAGGGGGGAGTGGCCGATCGCCCTACACACACGTACTACCTGTGCCAGACATCTATCGGGGGCCATGGAAAGGAGAGGAAGCCGGAGGGAAGTATGCAGCCTATGCCAAGGATATTATCGACTCACTGCAGGCATTGGGTCGCCAGCCAGCGGGCTTTATTGCGGAGAGTATCCTAAGCTGCGCGGGCCAGATCCCTCTGCCAGTGGGCTATCTCGCAGAAGTATACAGGCAGGTGCGTTCTGTGGGGGGGCTCTGTATTGCCGATGAGGTACAAGTTGGTATGGGACGGACGGGAAAATCATTTTGGGGATTCGGTATGCAAGGGGTAGTGCCAGATATAGTCACCTTGGGCAAGCCTGTTGGCAATGGCCATCCACTGGGCGTTGTGGTGACGACCCGGGCGGTAGCGGAGGCCTTCGACAATGGGATGGAGTATTTTAATACCTTTGGAGGTAACCCTGTATCTTGTGCGGCAGGGCTGGCAGTACTTCGTATTGTACAACAAGAGAGCCTGCAGGAGCATGCCTTGCAGTTGGGAGAGTACTTGAAAAAAGGTTTGCAGGACTTACAGGAACAATATAGTTTGCTGGGAGATATCAGAGGTGAGGGCTTGTTTTTAGGTATCGAAATGATCAAAGAAACAAGCGGCCTTGCCCCTGCGACAGCAGAGGCAGACTATCTAATCAACAGAATGAGGGAAAAGGGCGTATTGATGAGTACCGATGGGCCCCGGCACAACGTAATCAAAATAAAACCTCCCATGAGCCTGACTTTTTCCCAAGCTGACTTCATGCTGGAGCAGTTGGGGGCTGTGCTGAAAGAAATCAGAAAGCTTCATTAGTAAATAAATAAAATAATCAAATGGATATCGATGCGTTAAAATATCCAATCGGCGCTTACACAGAGCCGATATCGATAACGGCTGATGAGGTTGAAAAATCAATAGGTGTTATTGCTTCATTTTCTTTGTCATTGCAGACGGCCATAAGGTGAAAAAAAATACCTGTGGCGGAATTTTTCAAAGAAAAATTCCGCCACAGGTATTTTTTTACGAGCTTCTTCACTAGTTAGCGGCCTCTTCTACGGTTGGCGTTTCTTCTGTAGTATGATCCCCTACACCTTCCAGCATAGAATCCAGCCCGTTTTGCGGGATGTCTTCCACATCGTACGGGCGAGGACCGATAAGGCGAATAACATCGGACTTCAGAATCACTTCTTTGTCTAAGAGAGCATTGGCCAGAATTTCAAGTTGATCGCGCTTTTCGGTGAGTAACTGTTGCGCACGTTGGTATTGAGATTCGACTAGCTGTCTCACTTGGTTATCGATAAGCGTTGCTGTCTGGTCTGAATAGGGGCGCTGGAACGTATCCTGAGACATACTATAAAAGCTGACCTGGCCAACGGAATCATTCATACCATAAATGGTAATCATATCATAGGCCATTTTGGTAACGCGATCAAGATCATTCTGAGCACCTGTACTGATTTTATTAAAGATCACCTGTTCAGCGGCGCGGCCACCAAAGGTCATACACATCTGATCCAGCAGTTGCTCGGTACGTATGATATATTGTTCTTTGGGCAAATACTGAGCATAGCCAAGTGCTGCCACACCTCTGGGGACAATAGTGACCTTGAGCAGCGGCATAGCATGCTCGAGATGCCAACCACAGAGTGCGTGACCTGCCTCATGGTAAGCAATGATTTTCTTTTCTTCCGGAGAGATGATTTTATTCTTTTTCTCCAGTCCACCAATGACTTTATCGAGCGCATAATTGAAATCGTCAAGGTCGATAGACTTTTTGTTGCGGCGGGCTGCGATGAGGGCTGCCTCATTGCACAGATTGGCGATTTCGGCGCCGGCAAAGCCAGGTGTCATCTCTGCCAGCACCTCTGCGTTGATTTCTTCGGAAACCTTAATATTTTTAAGGTGAACATTGAAAATAGCTGAACGGCCTTTAAGATCAGGTCGATCGATGCTGATTTGGCGGTCGAAGCGACCCGGGCGCAGGAGTGCAGAGTCAAGTACATCCGGGCGGTTGGTAGCGGCCATGAGGATGACCCCTTTATCTGTGCTGAAGCCGTCCATTTCTACGAGCAACTGATTGAGGGTATTTTCACGCTCGTCATTTCCTCCTTGGAAGCCGCCGCGGCCGCGCGCACGGCCGATGGCGTCGATTTCATCGATAAAAACGATGCAGGGAGCCTTCTCGCGAGCCTGCTTAAAGAGGTCACGCACGCGCGAAGCGCCAACGCCCACGAACATTTCCACAAAATCAGATCCTGACATAGAGAAGAAAGGCACGCCTGCTTCGCCGGCGACAGCCTTGGCGAGCAGCGTTTTGCCGGTGCCCGGAGGGCCTACCAGGAGTACGCCCTTGGGGATTTTACCTCCCAGCGAAGTGTATTTTTTGGGATTTTTGAGAAAATCTACCACCTCCATGACTTCTTCCTTAGCCTCATCGAGGCCGGCAACGTCGGCAAACGTAATGTCGACGCGGCTATTTTGGTCGAAGAGTGTAGCCTTGCTCTTGCCTATATTGAAAATCTGAGCGCCCGGCCCGCCGGCACCACCGCCCACGCGGCGCATGATAATGATCCAAATAAAGGCAATGATGATGATAGGGAGAATAAAGCTAAGGATATTCTCCATGATTTTGCCCTTCTCCGTGTAGACAACATTGGTTTCAATGCCGATCTCATTCTTGGTATCCTGCAGGAAAGCAACAAAGGAATCAACGGAGCCAATTTTCAGCCAATAGTTGAAGCGGTTGTTGCTGAAGCCGGAAGGCTTTTTAGCGTCTTTATAGGCCGACTCCTGCAGCTTTTCTTTGAAAATATAGACATGAGCCCTGTTCTGGTTGCTGATAATAACGACCTTTTCGACCGCGTTGTCTGCAATCATGGACTTGAGGCGGCTTTGGGTGATGGGTTCGTTGTGTCCTTCAGAAAAACTGAGGATATTCAGGGCGATCAATACTATGCCAATAAGCGCGTATACCCAGTAGGAGCCGATACGGGATCCGCCACCGGAAGGCTGCTTGTTGTTGTTGTCATTCTCCATTTCGACTTTACTATTTTACACCCGGCCGAAGCTTGGGGCGAAATGATGTATTTTAATTACAATAAACACATGAAAGGGCGATTCGTTTGCTTGTGGAGCAGCAAAGCGTAGTAATTGCGACCTTTATACTCTTTCATCCAACGAAAGACGCTTTTTTGCCTGTGTGTATTGTGTAATAATACCTGAAGCTATTCCCAACGGGCTGTTGCAACGTCCGTTGTCACCGCCGGCCGCCAGACTTTCACTGACTAGAGAGTTTCATACTCGGTTATGCGCGCATCGCTCCAGAGATCTTCCAGCTCGTAGTACTTACGTGTTTCTTTGTGAAAAATATGCACCACCGTATTGAAATAGTCCATACAGATCCAGGCAGCGGCACGCTCTCCTTCGACATGCAGGGGCGCAAGCTGAATTTCTCCGCGCAGCCTGCGCCGGATATTATCTGCTATGGCACGCACCTGTGTGGTGGAGTCGCCTTCACAAATGATGAAAAAATCTGTGGGGGAATCATGAAGCCGGCGAAGATCCAACTTAAGGATATGCTTACCTTTGATGTCCTGTATGCTGTCAACAATCAGATCATTGATCTCTTCCTGACTTATAGCAACTGTTTCGGGCTCAACTACTGAATTCAAACGAGCTCAATTTTTTAGTTTTGTAATGTATTTACCAAATGTAAAAGTACGCAACCTATCAATTAATTCCAACTTGGATATTTTGGATACACTATTTACAGGAAAAACGCGGCACGATTTCTCCCGGCTGGCATCCACCAATGATTACGCCATTGAATTGCTATCAAAAATCAAGCCAGCAGAGGGAACTGTCATAACGGCTGATTATCAGTGGGCAGGCAGAGGACAAATTGGCAGCAGCTGGCAAGCTGCCGCAGGCAGCAACCTGCTCATGAGCGTTATTTTTTACCCCTCCTTCCTGCCGGCGCGAGCATCTTTTTTGCTAAATCAGATTTTTTCGCTGGCCGTTTCGGATGCTGTCGGACTGCTGGCCGGCCGACAGGCAGCGGTCAAATGGCCCAATGATGTATATATTGATGGCAAAAAAGCGGGCGGGCTGCTGGTGCAAAATAGCCTGCAGGGGAGTCGTATGCAGTGGTCGGTAGTGGGTATTGGCTTAAATGTCAATCAGCAGGATTTTGATGCTTCGCTGCCAATGGCTACCTCGCTCGCGATGGCTTTCGGTCGTAGTTTTGACAGGGAGGTGCTGTTGGCCGGCTTGTGTCAAACACTCGAAAGGCGTTATCTGCAACTGCGGGCGGGTGAGCAGGACATCATTTTGCGCGATTATCTCAACCGGCTGTACCGTTTTGGCGAAGATTGCTGGTACGGGCTGCCTTCTGGCGAGCGCCTTTGGGCGCGCATCGTGGGGATAGATGCCTTCGGAAAGCTTCGCCTGCTGCACGCGCAGGGAGAGTCTTCTTTCGGACTCAAAGAAATTGTGTTTCTGTGAGGAGCGAGTCCGGCAGGTCGACACTCGGTTCTCAGGGCATAAGGAGGGTGTCCGGCCAGTGTGTTTCGGGCGATTGTACGGGGTGTACCAAAAAAAATCCGTCTTCGCCCTGTGGTTGGTACAAAGGCATGAGAATATGAGCGTCAAAGGGGGAGTAAACAGGCTCTCCGTCTTGGTAGGCCAATAATTCTCCTGCATTGACCGCCTGAAAATTGACGTAGCCCGGCTGCATACAAAATTGGCTGTCAGCGGGAATACGGTGTGTGTAGACCAGATCGGCCACCTTAGGCAGCCCGGCGCTGTAGGTCATGAGGAGTTGATCGTGCTTGTTCTCCACGTCTTCAGCTCTGACGCATCCTACTGATCGGAGAAGATTGATGATGGCTGCTATAGCACGCTGTACGGATACGGGATCATCGTGCTGGCCGGCCTCAAAAGAAAGGGCAACGGTGTGGCAGGGGTAATGCTCGCTTGTGAAATGGTGCAGGGTGGTACCCGAAAGCCCGCGAAGTATCCCGGTAATCACAGGAGCGTGGAGCTGTACGGCTAGTCGTATGCTTTCTTCCTGATCAGAGGTAATGGTAAAGATTCCGCCGGAGGTACTGGTTGTATGAAGATCGAGTACATACATACGCTGCGGCCGGTAGTCGGCAATCGTCTGCCGGATAAGTTTCAGCAACTCCAGCAGTTCCTGGTCCTCGGAGTCTGCAGGGCTACTTCCGGGCGGCAGATTTTGCAGCTCTTGCAGATGCTGTGGCTGCCAAAATCGGTTTAGGTCTTTGTCAATGAAGCGTTTGCCTGTCTGCAGTGCGCGCCTATTGCCGCGCAGTGCCAGCAGCCTGCCAAAAAACTGGAAGTCAGGATTGTGGCCAGGTTCGAGCTGGAGTAGGTCAAAAAGTGTCTTTAGCGCCTCAACGCCGGCAGGTTCGTTACCGTGTATGCCGCCAAAAACGACTACCAGCGGACCAGGCTGCTGGCCGGTATAATCACCAATAATTCTGTCGGGCAGGGATTCCATGGTATAAGTCGCTTAGTGTGCCGATTTGTCAGGGACAGGTGCTGTCGGGAGTGTCTTGGTGTAAAGCAGGCTGCTAGACAGCCTGCCTGCCGAAGATGCGGCCTTGCTCATTTTCAAAAAAAAGATGCTGTACCTGTCCCTGCTCCGCCACGACATAACTGTTATGGTAGAGCCATTCGCCCAGGTTCAGATAGCGGCTGTGGCCGTTGCGCAACAGGAAATCAATGGGCAGGTGGCGGTGTCCGAAAATAAAATAGTCGATGTCAGGAATCTGTTCGATTTTTTGCTGGGCATACATTGCCAGCCATTCTTTTTCTTCGCCAAGGAAAACTTGCGGACTTGGGTTGGCCTGCCGACTGCTGCCCGAGAAGTGCTGCGCCAGCCGGATGCCAAAATTGGGGTGTAGTCTTGCAAAAAGCCACTGGCTCAGCGGGTTGGCAAATACATGTTTGATAAACTTGTAGCCATAGTCACCGGGCCCAAGTCCGTCTCCATGGCCGATGAAATATTTTTTGCCATCAATTTCGCGTATAATCGGACTGCGGTAAATAGGGATGCCGAGTTCTTGTTCGAAGTAGCCGAACATCCACATGTCGTGGTTGCCGGTAAAAAAATAAATCGGTATACCTGCATCGCGCAGTGCGGCCAGTTGCCCCAGCAAACGCGTATAGCCTCTGGGTACAACCGTTGCATATTCGAACCAAAAGTCAAACAGGTCACCTACGAGATAGATAGCCTCTGCCTTCCCTGCGATCTGGTCAAGCCATCGTACGATTTGCTTTTCGCGTTCGGCACTGGACAGGCGGGCATCAACGCCCAGGTGAAAATCAGAAGCAAAATAAGTGGCCATGCATTAACCGGGTTGCATTACGGTACCACAATGGCTACAGGTACGCAGATTTTCGTCGGCCATAAATGCCTGAATGGCCGTCTTTATTTGGGTACCTATATCTTCTAGCGGAAAACCTGCCTCGTGCAGGGGTTGGTTGCAGTTTTCGCAGAACCAGAGAAGTTTATCAATTTCGCCTGGTTTGCGATAGCGCTCAATCACCAGCCCGACCGTATTGGGCGGCCGTTGAGGTGAGTGCGGGATGCGTGGCGGGAGCAGAAACATCTCGCCTTCCCGGATATGGATAGTCTCGGGCTGTCCTTCTTCGTTAATAATTTTGACACTGATGTCGCCTTCTACCTGGTAGAATAACTCCTCGCCTTCTTCCCAGTGATAGTCCTTGCGGCCATTGGGACCACCAACGACCATGACGATGTAGTCATCATTACCTTTGTACAGCTGGTGATTGCCAACAGGTGGTTTGAGGAGGTGGCGGTTTTCCTCTATCCAGCCTTTGAGATTAAATGGTCTGCCGATGGCCATAAAATGGATAGTTTTATTGGTTTGTGGCTCGCGTGTCGTGGCAAAGCCTTATTTTTAGGCCAAAATACAGCACATTCATCAATGAACCTAGATTTAGTCGGAAAAAACGCACTGGTATGTGGCAGCAGCAAAGGTATAGGTAAAGCCATTGCTCTTGAGCTTGCCTTGCTGGGTGCCAATATCACGCTGGTAGCCCGTTCGGCCAGTACACTGGCTGCGGTTGTCTGCGAACTTGACCATAGCAAGGGGCAGAAACACGATTTTTTACAGGCTGATTTTGCTGACAGCACGGATTTGCGCAAGCGAGTGTTGGCACTGACCTCAGCGAAGGATATTCACATCCTGATCAATAACACCGGTGGGCCTGCTTCCGGGCCACTGCCGGAGGCAGGGACGGATCAATTGGCGCAGGCTTTTCACAATCATCTCATCTGCAGTCATCTGTTGGTGCAGGCGGTGCTGCCGGGCATGAGAAAAGCTGGCTATGGCCGTATTGTCAACATCATCTCTACTTCCGTAAAAGCCCCCTTGCCCAATTTGGGTGTTTCGAATACGGTGCGGGCGGCAGTCGCCAACTGGGCAAAAACGCTTGCCAATGAGCTTGCTGCTGATGGTATCACGGTCAATAACGTGCTGCCGGGGGCAACAAATACAGATCGGCTGCAGGAGATTATCAACAATCTGGCCCAGAAAAGCGGGCGTTCGGCAGCTGCAATTGCTGCAGAAATGCAGGAAGAAATTCCTATGCAGCGCTTTGCGGCAGCTTCGGAAATAGCCGCTGCGGCTGCCTTTTTGGCCAGCCCTGCAGCAGCCTACATTACAGGCACCAACCTGACGGTCGACGGAGGACGCTCCAAATCCTGGTAGTACAGCGCGATTTCGCACGGCCTTCGGGCCTTTGCAGGCTAATGCCTCAATGGCCATAAATTTTATTTGCGATGCGTATTCATCTTATTAATATCGGTGATGAGATTCTCATCGGCCAGATTGTCAATACCAATGCTGCCTGGATGGGGCAGCAGCTCAACCTTATAGGGGCGCGGTTGGTGCAAGTGACTACCATAGGAGATGATCATGACCAGATTATGGACGCTTTAAGCCAGGCGGTTAAGGGTGCTGATGCTGTTCTGCTCACCGGTGGTTTGGGACCAACCAAAGACGATGTCACCAAAAAGGCGCTTGCGGCTTTTTTTGGCGCCGGTCTGGCTTTTCATCAGCCCACTTTTGAACGGCTTACCCGCATTTTTGCGCGCTTTAACCGGCCGACGACGGAGGCCCACAAGGAACAGTGTCTGCTACCAACCAATGCGGAGGTGCTTACCAATTATCAGGGTACGGCACCTGGTTTGTGGATGGAGTATGGGCAGACTGTGGTCGTATCTATGCCTGGTGTCCCTTACGAAATGGAACATCTTATGACCGAGGCTGTAATGCCACGCCTGACAGCTCGCTTCGGGGGTGAACCCATTCTGCATCGGACAATCCTGACAGTAGGTGAAGGTGAAACGATCTTGTCGGAGCGGATTGCTGATATAGAGGATGCTTTGCCCCCACATATTCGTCTGGCCTACCTGCCCAATCTGGGGCAGGTGCGACTGCGGCTCACGGGCCGCGGGCCCAATGAGCAGCAGCTGGCCAGCGAGTTGGATCACTGGAAAAATCGACTGACAGATCGCTTGGGCGATGTGGTCTTTGGTGTGGGCAATCAGCGCCTGGAAGAGGTTGTAGGAAATATGCTGAAAGAAGCAGGCCTGCGGGTAGCAACGGCGGAGAGTTGTACAGGAGGTTATTTGGCACACTTGTTTACTAGTGTACCCGGAAGTTCTGCCTACTTTACAGGAAGTATAGTAGCCTATGGTAATGCGGTGAAAATGAGTCTGCTTGGAGTGCCGTATGAAGAAATTCACACACATGGCGCTGTAAGTGAGCAGGTGGTAAAAGCGATGGCCGAGGG
>JAUMBM010000026.1:0-4437 GCA_032115735.1 Saprospiraceae bacterium | reverse complement strand
ACGCTGGAAAAGAGCGTGAGCGTGCCATCGCCGTAGTGCTGCAGGATCTGGCCTCCGTGCTCTGCTACCAGCCGGCCAATGGTTTCGCGGTAGCGGCGTATGCGCTGCAGCGCATCGGCTTCGTCTTGTTGCATCATGGCAGTATACCCGACAATATCGGTAAACATGATGGCTGCCAGCTGGCGTACACTTTGCATGGGCGTAAGCGTTGAGGTATGTATATGTAAGCGCGTATTTGGAATTTAATCACCGGATTCCAAGCGGTTCTTTTCGGCGGTTTTTCACCTTTTATTCAATCATACAGCACCGGTTATGCTCCTCCAAATATGCGGAAACGCACGAAAAACATCTCATTTTTGCCTCCGGCAGCAATGTCTGGGCATGCGCTGAGCGGTGCGAAATGACTCAGGGGCATGCCCACAGCCAGTCGGAGAGATCAAACTGCTGCAGCCGGTAGCTGTAGTGCCACCATTCAGTGCGTATGTGCACCATCTGATGGCGGGCCATGGTCTCGCGCAACAGTTGTCGGTTGGCGAGCACTTCGGCCGGCAGATTCCGGTAATCATGGTATCCCTCGGCACCAAAATAATCAAAAGGAACGCCCATGTCAAGTTCTTTTCCGAGGCTGTCGACGATGGTCAGATCGGCGGCACCGCCGCGGCCATGTACGGAGCCTTTGCGCGGATCGGCTACGAAGCGTGGGTCAGGTACTTTATTCCACAATTTCCACTGTATGGGGCCGGGTCTGTAGCAGTCAAAAAACTTCAGCCCCAGCCCTTGCTGTCGCAGTTCCCGGTGTGCTGCCAGCAGCGCGCGCGCCACGGCCGGTCGGAAGAAGCAACGTCCGCAGTCGTACATAGCTTCGTTGACAAAATTATCGGTCGTTGCGTAGCGAAGGTCGAGGATGATGGTGCTGTCGAGCGATATTATTTCCAGCCATTGCGTACTGTCATAGTCGACAGGGGGGGGTGGAGTCTGTGCGGGCATACTGTCTACGGCGACAGCCGGCGGCGGTGGCTGCAGCGAACTGGCCGACAGGCCGGACTGCCCCGTTTCGCAGCCCGTGCAGGCGGCCAGCAGCAACAGACCGAACGTGCGACAATGGCGGGTCAGTATGGCAGCATATTTCATATCACTCTTTCATTTTTGAATCCATCCAGATGGTTACAGGGCCATCATTGACCAGGCTCACCTTCATGTCTGCCCCAAAAACGCCCGTGGCGACGGATCTGCCGGAGCACTGCCGGAGGTGTGCAACGAAAGACTCATAAAGCGGAATGGCCGTTTCCGGGCGTGCAGCCCTGATATAGCTGGGGCGATTGCCCTTTTTGGTGCTGGCATGCAAGGTAAACTGGCTTACGACCAGAAAATCACCACCGATATCCTGTATGGACAGATTCATGAGACCTGCTTCATCGCTGAAAATGCGTAGCTGGCTAAGTTTTCGGCACAACCAGTCGGTATCTTCATGTGTATCGGTAGCCTCTATGCCCAACAACACGAGCAGGCCGGGGCCAATGGCACCAACAGTAACACCCTCAACTACGACTGCAGCCTCCTGAACGCGTTGGATAAGTATGCGCATAACGACAGTGTCAGCTTGTACAGGTATTGCCGCTGGTGGCAAAATAAGTATTGGATTGAACTATTTTTTGGCGGCTACCGCCAAAAAATAGTTTGAGACTGTCTCCTGCGCTTTGGCGGCAGCCGCCAAAGCGCAGGAGACAGGGTTTAGTATGCCTTAGCAAACAGCACCCGCTGGGTGGAGGGCTTGCCGGTGAGGACACACAGCCCGTCTTCCAGTTCGTTGTTGAGCGGAATACAGCGGATGGTAGCTTTGGTCAGCTCTTTGATTTTGAGTTCAGTTTCGGTGGTACCATCCCAGTGAGCGGACACGAAGCCGGGCTCATCGGTATTCATGATGGCTGTAAAGTCCTCGAACGTGTCCACCCGGGTAATTTTGGTATCCCGATAGGCTGCTGCTTTATTGAACAGCTGCTGCTGGATATCTTCGAGCAACTGCTCTATATAAGCCGCCAGACCCTCTACCGGCACGCTCTGCTTTTCTTTCGTATCCCTTCGGGCCACCTCGACGACCCCGTTTTCCAGATCGCGGGCCCCTATGCCGAGGCGGACGGGGATGCCGCGCATTTCGTGTTCGGCAAATTTAAAGCCGGGTCGCTTTTTGGTATCGGTATCGTACTGAACGCGGATACCGCGCGCTTTGAGTGTCTTCATAATATCGGCGGCGGCGGCGTCGATTTCGGCTGCAGGCTTGGGGATAGGCACGATGATGACCTGCACAGGAGCAAGTCGGGGCGGCAGCACCAGTCCGTCGTCATCGGAATGCGTCATAATGAGCGCACCGATGAGGCGTGTAGAAACGCCCCAGGAGGTAGCCCATACGTACTCGAGCTGGTTGTCTTCGGTCAAAAATTTAACATCAAAAGCCTTGGCAAAATTTTGGCCGAGGAAGTGAGAAGTGCCGGCCTGCAGCGCTTTGCCATCCTGCATCAGCGCTTCGATGCAATACGTATCTTCGGCCCCTGCAAATCGCTCATTGGCAGTTTTGACCCCTTTGATCACCGGCATGGCCATATATTCTTCTGCAAAAGTTGCATAGACATCCAGCATGCGCAGGGTTTCTTCTACGGCCTCTTCGCGGGTTGCGTGCGCGGTATGTCCCTCTTGCCAGAGGAATTCGGCCGTGCGCAAAAACAGGCGCGTACGCATTTCCCAGCGCACAACATTGGCCCACTGGTTGATGAGCAGAGGAAGATCCCGGTAGGAGCTGATCCAGTCCTTATAAGTATGCCAGATGATGGTTTCGGAAGTAGGCCGTACGATGAGTTCCTCTTCGAGCTTGGCCTCGGGATCGACGACTACCCCGCTGCCATCGGGTGCATTCATGAGGCGATGGTGTGTCACCACTGCACATTCTTTGGCAAATCCCTCAACGTGTTCTGCTTCGCGGCTCAAAAAACTTTTGGGGATGAAGAGGGGGAAGTAAGCGTTTACGTGTCCCGTTTCCTTGAACATACGATCGAGCTGATCGCGCATATTTTCCCAGATGGCGAAGCCGTAAGGCTTGATAACCATGCACCCCCTGACGGCCGAGTTATCGGCCATGTTGGCTTTTTTTACGATGTCAATATACCATTGTGAGTAGTCGTCTGCCCGACTGGTAATCTCTTTTGCCATGTTGTGTCGTAGTTGATTTCCGCCTCCGGCAGTCAGCTCGGGGCGGCGGAACATTCTAAGTCGTATGGTTGTTTAACAATTAAGGTACAGTTGCCTGGTGCACGCATCTGCCCGGTTTTGGGGAGTTGCGTTTGTGGGACAAAGGTCAGCAAAAAGTGCCTTTTTATAGTGTTAAAAGACTTTAACACGCTAAAAAAACGGTTTTAATAAGCCCTTAACACATTTACTTCCACAAATGTAGTAATTTCGGGTTTGAAAGCTTACTTAAAGCATTTGAGGTCTTTGTATTTACTCTAAATTTACTGCCATGAAAAATATGCATTGGACAAGCAGCTGGCTGTTGCTGCTGGCCATCCTCGCAGCCGCCAGCCCTCTTCGGGCACAGTACGATGATATGTACTATGACCCCGACCGCGATAACTGGTATGCTGCCAGCAATCGTCCGCCGGCAGCAGCTCCCGCGAATGGCAGTCAGGCCGATGAAGGGGACTACGACGATGAGGCCTATGCCTATGAGGATGAGAATTACGACTACTATTATGCCTCGCGCATCCGTCGTTTTCACCGGCCTTACTACGGATTCAGCTACTTTGATCCCGTTTATGTCGATGTTTTCTATTACGATCCTGTCTGGCGTCCGGGCTTGACAACCGTGCTGATCTACGAAGATCCGTGGGCAGTCAATTCCTACTGGCAGTTCCGCAACCAGCGCCGCTGGAACAACTGGAACAGTTTTGGTTGGGGCTACAATTCCTTTGGCTGGAATAACCCCTGGAACAGCCCCTGGAATAATCCCTGGAGGAACCCTTGGAATCGCCCGTTCAACAGCTGGGGCAATCCTGGCTGGGACAACTGGAATAACCCTGGTTTTGGTGGCTGGAACAATGCCGGCTTTGGTGGTGGCTTCGGTGGTGGCTTCGGTGGTGGCTTTGGTGGTGGTTTATCCAATCTCTATTGCCCGCCATCCTGGGGGAACAATTTCAACTACAATACGGTCAACGTAGTCAATAATAACTTTGGCAACGGCGATAATCGCCCCAATGCAGGGGACAATGGTACGTACAACGGTCCGCGTCGCACGGGTGTGACGGCTGATCCAAGGCCGAATAATCGCCCTGTACAGCCGACCCAGACTCCGGGCGTTACGCCACAGACACCTGCTACGAGCAGAACGCCTGCCGCTACCCGCAACAATGGCACAGCGCCTGCCGATACGGCACCTGCACGTACGCCGGC
>JAUMBM010000025.1:0-4940 GCA_032115735.1 Saprospiraceae bacterium | reverse complement strand
CCCAGCACCTCACTGCGCTTGTAGAGAGGCGTCCCCGTCTGCTGGAAATGTACCAATTCCTTATGGGTTGCCGGAATGGCGGGGGTATAAACGACCAGATCGACCTCAGGCAAGCTTGCCACCTCTTCCGCATAGCGAATCTGCATCCCCTCCGCCGCCAGTTCCCTGCAGAGGGGTGTTTCTGTGCGGTCATAACCCACCACACGCACGCCTTTGCTGTGGAAATAACGCGCCAGAGCGCTCATGCCGATACCGCCGATGCCGATAAAGTAGATACTTTTTACGTCCTTCAGTTCCATCGCTTGTCTGTTGTATGCGTAGTGACCCCGGATCTGTCAAGTGATCCACGGTCTCTGCTTTGAATAAGTGCAATTATATCCGCCGCTATCTCCCGGGCGGCGGCCGGAAAGCCGAGTGTACGGGCAGCAGCGGCGATGGCATTTCTCGCTTCGCCATCAGACAACAGTTCGCTGAGCTGTTCACCCAGCTGCGTACCCACCTCTTCATCGCGCAGCATGCGCGCAGCTGCATGACTGGTCATGGCCAATGCATTACGCGTCTGGTGATCTTCTGCGACATTCGGTGAAGGCACAAGTATAGCGGCCTTGCCCAGCAGTGCAAGTTCTGCCAGCGTCAGTGCGCCCGCCCTGCATACCACCAGATCAGCCAGCGCATAGGCCATATCCATGCGGTCGATGAACGGCTGCAGCCGCATATTCGGCCAGCGAGCGCAGTCGGCTGCAGCGCAGGCATTGTAGTGCAGCTTACCGCATTGCCACAGCCACTGCACATCCTGGCGTGCAGCCCATTGGCTGCCCAGCCCCATGACCGCCTCATTGATCGTGCGCGCTCCCAGGCTGCCGCCGGCCACCAGTATGGTTTTTTTATCGGGAAAAAGCCCCAGCGCCGCTGCCGCCTTTTGGCGCAGGGCGTCGGCCTGCAGCGGATCGCCCAAGGCTTCCGCCACCTGCACGATATCCTGCCGCACCGGATTACCCGTCATCCTGATTTTCGCTGCCGGGAAATATTTTTCCATCCCCTCCCACGCCACATACACGCGGCTGGCACGCCCGGCCACGAGCCGGTTGGTGAGCCCCGCAAAAGCATTTTGCTCCTGAATGGCAATAGGTATCCCTTTAGCCACGGCTGCTGCCAATATGGGGCCACTGGCGTAGCCCCCCGTGCCAATCACCAGTTGTGGCTGAAAGTTGGTCAAAATGCGGCCTGCCTGCAGCAGGCTACCCAGCAGTTTGAAGGGAAGCAGCAGATTCTGCCAGCTAAATTTTCGCTGCAGCCCACTGATGGTGAGCCCCTCTATCGGGTAGCCCGCCTGTGGTACACGGTCCATCTCCATCCTGCCCTGCGCACCCACAAAGAGGATTTCCGCTGCGGGCTCCTGGCTACGGATCGCATCGGCAATGGCAATGGCAGGGAAAATATGCCCTCCTGTGCCGCCCCCACTGATGATAATGCGCAGTTTATTCATTTTCTGATACTGCTTCCATGTATTTGCTCACACTCAGCAGAATGCCAAATGCAACGCAAGTGAATAAAATACTGGTTCCGCCCATACTGACCATCGGCAGCGTCTGCCCGGTCACGGGCAATAAATTGACAGCTACACCTATGTTCAAATAGGCCTGTATGACCAGCAACAAGCTGAGGCCCAGCGCCACCATAGCGCCAAAAGCCTTGGAACTTTTTGTTACCAGCCGTATAATCCTGAAAAACAGAAACAAATAGATTCCTATCAGCACAGCCCCGCCGACGACACCATACTCCTCACAGATAATGGCATAGATATAATCCGAATAAGGCGAAGGCAGATAATTTCGCTGTATGCTGTTGCCGGGACCTTCACCCAGCCAGCCCCCATTGGCGATGGCAATTTTCGACTGCACCACCTGATATACTTCGTCGGGCTTTTCAATGAAATCACTGATTCTCGTCACCCAGGTATCTACCCGTACAAAACCCGGAAATACCTGCCCCAGCAGCAACAGCAGACCGAAACCGACAATTCCCAGCAGCATCAGCAGGCCGATAAACCGAATATCCACCCGACCCACAATCATCATGAGGATGCACACAAAAAACAACAGAAAGGCGGTTGAAAAATTGGCCGGGGCAATCAGCAGGCAGATGAGCAGCACCGGCAGGATGATCGGCAGAAATGCATTTTTGAAATCCTTGATATACTCCTGTCGGGCACTGATGCTGCGAGCCACGTAGACAATCAGTGCCAACTTGGCAAAATCCGAAGACTGGAAGGTGAGTCCCGTGCCGGGAATCATAATCCAGCGCCGGGCGTCATTAATATCCGCTCCCATGAGCACTGTAAACAGCAACAAAGGTACAGACAAGGCCAGCATCATGGGTGCCCAGTTGGCAAAACGCTTGTAGTGAATGCGATGAAATAGCCAGGTGATGAGCATACCCACCACCAAAATACCAAAATGCTTGATCAGATAAGCTTCCGTATTGCCTTCCTTATTGAGATGCGCAAGCGTCCCCGTAGCACTGTAGACTGCCAGGATAGAAAAAAGCGAGAGCAGGACAAAGATCGCCCAGATCGCCCGATCGCCTTTCACAGAAGCCATTATTTTGTTTGCTACCAACATAAGCTTAGCTGTTGAGCATCTTAATCAAATCATCTTTACTGCCGACAATGCCTGTACAATTCATCTATGCCAGATTTTTTAAGGACCCTACAGCCTGTTTAAACTGCTCCCCACGGTCGACATAATTGGTAAATAAATCAAAGCTTGCACAGGCCGGTGACAATAACACCACTTCACCGCTGCGGGCAAGCTGCCGGGCAGCCGCTACAGCTGCTGCTGCCGACCGCGTTTCTATGCAGGTCTCCACCAGCGGGCCAAAGGCCGCTGTCAGTTTGCTATTGTCCACCCCCAGACATACCAGTGCGCGCACTCGCTCGCGCACCAATGCTTCCAGCACTGTATAATCATTACCCTTGTCCTGTCCGCCGGCGATCCAGATGACAGGCTTCGTCATGGCCTCCAGGGCATAGTAAACAGCATCCACATTGGTCGCTTTACTATCGTTGATGTAGGTGACGCCATCCACTTCAGCTACCTTTTCCAACCGATGCGGTACCGGCACAAAGCTGTCGAGCCCTGCCTGCAGACATCCCGGATCGGCACCGGCTGCCAGGGCCATGTGCACGGCAAACAGTGCATTGATGGCATTGTGTTTGCCCTGTAGTGCTGTTGTGGACAGCTCGTACGTATACGCGCCCGCCCGAATGCGGCTGCCGTCAATGTCGGCCAGTGAAACAGGCTGTTGCCTCGCCCGGACGGCAAATTTGCCGACGCCCCCCTGCAGATTGGCATCTTCCGCGAAATAGATGAATACATCATCCGCCCGCTGATTCATGGCTATCCGAAACTTGGAGGCGATGTAATTATCCATCTTGTAGTCATATCGATCCAGGTGATCCGGCGTGATATTGAGCAGAGCGGCTATGTCAATATGGAAATTGCGCAGTCCATCGAGCTGAAAACTGCTCAGCTCAAGCACGTATACTTCAGGATGATTGCCTGCCGCAACGCTGGCAGCAAAGCTGTCACCCACATTACCAGCCAGCACCACCTCCTTGCCTGCTGCGCGCAGTAAATGAAAAGTAAGGCTGGCTGTGGTCGTCTTACCATTGCTGCCTGAAATTCCAATGATGCGCGCCTGCGTATAGCGGCCCGCGAATTCAATTTCGCTGATCACAGGCGTACCTTTGGCCAAAAAGGCCTGTATAAGCGGCACTTTATCCGGGATACCCGGACTTTTGATCACTTCCGCTGCCTGCAGCAGTGCCTCTGTAGAATGGCCGCCGCCCTCATACGGAATGCCGGCCTCTTCCAGCTGCTGTCGATAGCTATCTGCAAGCGGCCCATTGTCGGAAACGAAGACGCGAATGCCCTTTGCCTGCGCCAGCAAAGCTGCCCCGACGCCACTTTCTCCGGCACCGAGGACAACCAGTGTTTGTCCGTCTATGTATTCGGCAGCTCGCATCATCGAATTTTTAGTGTTAGAACAGTCGCTACGGCCAACAATATGCCGACAATCCAAAACCGGGTCACGATCTTTACCTCAGGCATCCCCAATTTTTGATAGTGGTGATGCAGGGGAGACATCTTAAAGATGCGCCTACCCTCCCCGTATTTTCGCTTGGTATATTTAAAATAAGATACCTGCAGCACTACGGACAGGTTTTCAATCAGAAAAATACCACAGAGAATGGGGATAAGTAGCTCCTTGCGCAGCAGTATGGCCAGTGCGGCAATGATGCCACCGAGCGTCAGACTGCCGGTATCCCCCATAAATATCTGTGCCGGGTAAGCATTCCACCACAAAAATCCCAGCGTTCCGCCGACCAGACAAGCTGCGAAAATCACCAATTCTCCACTGCCGGGCAGATGCAGGATTCCAAGGTATTTGGCAGCAATGGCATTGCCCGACAAGTAGGCTATTGCCAGCAAAGTGATCGAAATAATCCCTGATACCCCCGTCGCCAGCCCATCCAGACCATCGGTCAGGTTGGCTGCATTGGAGACGGCAGTTACCACAAAAATCACAAGTGGCACAAAGATTAGCCAGGCAAGACCCACGGCCCTTTCTTTTTCAAAAGGTAGCAACTGCGCGTAATCGAAACTGCCGCCCTTGAGGAAGGGTACATTGGTGAGGCTGGTCTTATAGTCACCCCTCCACTCAGTCACCTCACCATTGGAGCTGCTTTTTACCGGAATCCTGTTGCCTACAAGTTGCTCATCACCCAGGCCATATTTAGCCGCCTCACGGACGTCCATTCTTACTACCACCTGATGACTGTCCATCATCATGAGGCTGATAAACAAGCCCAGCCCAATCTGCCCCAAAATTTTAAACCGGCCACTCAGGCCATCTTTATTCTTTTTGAATACTTTGAT
>JAUMBM010000024.1:0-13065 GCA_032115735.1 Saprospiraceae bacterium | reverse complement strand
AAGCTGAGGGGGTAAGCCTGCGCAGCAGGGCTTTTGCCAGCATTGGCAAAATCAATGCCTGGGCTTCCAGACTGCCTGCATTCAGCAACTGGGTGCTTGGCAGCCCGGCGACAGCGGGCCTGCTCAAACGGGGACTGGGCGTAGCGGCGGCGCGCAGCCTGCCGAAGCTCAGTGCCGAACCCTGGACGTCCTGGTGGCGAAGGGAGGGGCGCCGGCAGCAGGAAAAACTCAGAGCCAAGGGGGAAGTGTGGTTTTTCTGCGATGAATTTACACAATACAACGATGCTCATATCGGCATTGCTGCGGTAAAACTGCTGAACAAGCTTGGCTATAAGGTCAACTATGCTGTGCATGCGCACAGCGGGCGGGCACATATTTCTAAAGGTTTGTTGGAGGAGGCGCGTACAATGGCAGCAGAGAATGTGCAGCTTTTTACCCGGCTGGGGGTGTGTGCCGATCAGCCGCTGGTGGGCGTTGAGCCTTCGGCAGTGCTGGGTTTTAGGGATGAGTATCCGCGGCTTTTGCGCGATGATGCGCAGCAGGCTGCGCGGGCGCTGGCACCACAGGTGCTGCTGCTCGACGAATTTTTGCAGCGCGAAGCGGCTGCGGGGCGCATCGGACCGGATGATTTTACCCGGGAAAAGCGCAGGCTTGTGCTGCATGGCCATTGCCATCAAAAGGCACTCAGCGGGCTGAGTGCCACGGCTTTTGTACTCAATCTGCCGGCCAATTATGCAGTGGAGATACTGTCTACGGGCTGTTGTGGTATGGCGGGCTCTTTCGGGTATGAGGAAGATCACTACGAACTGAGCATGCAGATCGGCGAGCTGGCACTTTTCCCGGCTGTCCGACAGCAAGATACGGATACAGTCATTGTGGCTTCCGGCACTAGCTGTCGCCACCAGATTGCTGATGGCACTGGCCGGTCGGCTTTTCATCCTATAGAAATACTCTGCCAGGCGGTTGTGTAGGAGGCGGGGGCTCGTTTGGAAATGTCTGCCGGAGAGGGAAGTCGTTTTTGTACAGATTTTGCATTTTGAAGGTGCGTAGCCGAGGCTGCCTGCATGGAAACGGTGGAGATTTGCAAGAAAGAATTTTTGGGGTACGGTTAAAAACCGCATACCTGTAAATGGATACCGTAAAAAAATGCTTTTGCGGAAGTGGGGAATAAGTGCTACATTTAGAAGATTATGCATGAAACAGGAATGTGATGTGTACACTGGTCAGGATGTTAGTGGTAATCTGTATGCTGTTGCCCGCAGGGCTGCGGGCCGAGTTTGATTTTGCAGAGCTGACGCTGGAGGAGGCCCGCCGGAAGGCGTCGGCAGAGGATAAGCTCTTCTTTGTGTTTTTTACAGCAGATTGGTGTGTCTTGTCGAAATGGATGAAAGAAAATACTTTCAGTGACCTGGCACTGAGTGCCTATGTTACAGAGCATTATGTGCCTGTGCGTATGAATATAGACCTGCCGGAAGGCCGGCAGCTCATGGGGCGTTTTGAGGTGGTAAATATACCAACGCTGCTGTTTTTTAGTGCTTCGGGTAAGTTGGTTGGCAGGATGGAGGATGCTTTTGCGGCGGCAGATATGCTGGCCGCGCTGAAGGCTTATAATCTTCCGGTCAATCACCGCAATGTTTCGGTGGAGGTGGCTGTGGAAGCGCCTGTATTGGAAAGTCCGCGGCCTGTCTTCGATTCACCACCGCCACCGCCACAGGCGGGTCAGCAGGCGGGTTTTTACCGACCGCCACTGGTGCCTGAGGGTGGGGGAGAGCTGATGGCTGCGAGGACGGGTGCTGCTCCGTCAGCATCTCGATACACGCTGGAGCTCGATAAGCTTTACGGTGACTATGCTTCTGCTGCTACTGATGCGAATCGGCTTGGGTATTCGTTTTCAACCAAAGGGGAAGTCAAAACCGTCAGGCGGGGAGAGGCTACCTACTACAAGGTATTGTTGGGATCTTTTACGCAGCGGCAGGAGGCCGAGCGGATGCTCGCCAGCCTGCAGCGGGAATATATTTCGGGTACGATCGTGCTGCTGCAATAGTGGCGGGCAGCTGATTGAGGAAAAGCAGATGTGATGCAATTGTTTACAAATATTGGCATGCTGTGTCAGGTAAACAGGAGGGGATTGCCCTTCCTGCGAGGTGCAGAGGCCATGGGTAATCTGCCGGTACTGGAAGATGCGTGGTTATTGGTCAATAATGGTCGTATTGAAGCCTATGGACGTACGGCCGAGGGTTTGCCGTCGGCTGCTGAGGAGGTGGATGTGCGCGGGGGCTGGGTTTTTCCCGGCTGGGTAGATTCTCACACGCATCTGGTCTTTGCTGCCAGCCGTGAGCACGAATTTGTTGACCGGATACGCGGACTGACCTATCTCGAGATTGCCCGGAAGGGGGGAGGGATATTGAACTCGGCTCGCCGCCTGGCGGAAGCAAGTGAAGATGCACTGCTGGAGGGCGCCCGCCGCCGCTTGTCGGCCATTTGCCGGCAGGGGACTGCTGCGCTCGAGATAAAGAGTGGCTATGGACTGAGCGTCGAAGCGGAGCTTAAAATGTTGCGGGTCATAAAAAAACTGCAGGCGGAGAGCCGGGTAGATATACGCGCTACGCTGCTGGCAGCTCATGCCTTGCCGGAGCGCTGGCGCAGTGACCGAAGGGGTTGGCTGAAGGAGGTGACGGAGGAGCTGATACCGCAGGCGGCATCAGAGGGCTTGGCATCTTATATCGATGTGTTTTGTGAGAAAAATTTTTTCACGGTTGAGGAGATGATTGAGGTGATTGAGGCTGCACGGCTGTATGGGATGCGACCCAAGGTACATGTCAACCAGTTTAATAGTCTGGGGGCAGTGGCTGCAAGTGTTGCGCGGGGTGCACTGTCGGTAGATCATCTTGAGGTAGTCAATGACGAAGATGTGGCTGTGCTGGCAGCGTCGTCAACAGTTGCGACGCTTTTGCCTTCGGCGCCTTTTTTTCTGAATGATCATTATCCGCCTGGCCGCAGGCTGATCGATGAGGGCGTGATTGTTGCGCTGGCGTCTGATTACAACCCGGGATCCAGCCCTTCGGGCAATATGTTTTTCGTATTATCACTGGCTTGTATTAAGAGTAAAATGCTGCCGGAGGAAGCTATCAATGCCGCTACACTGAACGGGGCAGCTGCACTGGAGTGGACGGAGCAGTATGGCAGCATAGATGTTGGCAAGTTTGCCAGCTTTTTTATCACTGACCCCATGCCGTCTGTCGCCTACCTGCCGTATGCCTTTGGTAGCCAACAGCTGCTGCAAATGTATGTGAAGGGGGAGCGGCTGGTGTAGGTTTGGAGGTGTCAGGATGGTCGGACAGCCTACCAATCGCCATTGGTTTGGTGGATAGTAGGTGTATTCGCGCAAATAATGCGCGGGGAGATTGTAATTTTGTGTTTGAATATGCAATTCTTCATTTTGCTGCGTTATGTTACAGTTGCAGCAATATCCCAATAGCTTTTCAAATGAGCTCAATGAGTAGATTTAAGCATGTATTGATTCTGACGTTCGTTCTGGCAACCGGTGCACTCTGGGGGCAGATTCCTCAGTCTATCCTGTACTCCGGCCGCCTGGCAGATGATGGGGGCAGGTCTCTTTGCAATAGTTTTGCGGGTACCATCCAGTCTTTCGGGCCGCTGTCGGGCCAGAGCAATGATTTCAGCCCCGACACTATATTTCTCTGTCTGGGAGATACCCTGATGGTCAATCACGCTAATGATGAGGTGCTGGTAGGCGACCCCGTGCAGGCTACGCCGGGGGGCGTGGGCTATGCCTTTTACAACTGTCGCCCTACCGTATCCGGCAGCACGGCTGCGGCTATTGGTATGGATCCGTGTATCGTAGATACGCCACCGCCAACGGGTGATTTTTATGTGTATGCAGGCGCCAACAGAACGGGTGATTTGCCCTTCTTTAACTCTGGGCAAATTCAGTCATTTTTCAATATGAATAACCCGGTGTTGATGTGGTTTGCGCCCATAACTTTTGATGCTTTCAACCCCGGACCGCCGGCACAGGTGGTATACGAGGGGAATCCGGCGGGTACCTGTGTCTCCGCCAATGTCAGTGAGGCATTCGCGGTGGTCTACCTGAATGCTGTGGAGGTTACCAATATCGCAGTCAACGGGTGTGGGGGTACTTTCACCGTTACGGGGGGGCTTCCACAATGGAACAATAATGCTGTTTATAATATCCGGATGTATCTGGAAACAGATCCGGGGATAGAGGCAGATATCCGTACTTTTCAGGTTGGACATGGAGATCAGGTAGAGTTTTTCGTGCCTCAGGCGGGTGTATACCGAATCGAAGTGGAGGATGGTAAGAGCTGCGGTGGCGGGGCTTTTGTCAATATGACCAACTGTGAATCTGTGATTTTCCGCTTTCCTTTTGAAAATGTACTGCCTGGGCAGAATGTTTGTGTGCCCGTAACGGTAGAAAATGCAGTTGGATTGATTTCCATGCAGTTTACAATGACGTATGACCCTGCTGTCCTTTCTTATACTACTGCACAAAATTTCAGTCCTAACCTGCCTAACCTGAATGCCGGCTTGAATTTTGGGAATGTGCAGCCTGGTGTGCTGACCTTTTCTTATGATCAGCTGGGCTTGCCTTTTACCTTGTCCAACGGGGAGGAAATGTTTGAGCTGTGTTTTGATGTGATTGGGCAAATAGGAGACTACAGCCCGCTCTTGTTCACCGGTTCGCCGACGACGGTTGAGATTGTAAATATTTTGCAGGGCGAGATCGGGGCTGTTTTTCGCAACGGGCAGATAAATGTTTCTGCAAAACCGCTGTTTAGTTTTTTAGAGGCAGACAGCCTGACCTGTCCTTCATATGATGATGGCAGTATAACAGCTACATTTGGTTCCGGAACGCCTCCTTATAGGGTAGAGTGGAATACGGTGCCGTTGAGCGGGCCTAACAATGGACCTGTAATTATTGCCGAGGAAGGCGGACAGCTGGTGCTCAATAATCTTCCTGCGGGTAAATACCAGTTTTTGATTACTGATTCCGGAAGTCCGGCAATTGAGAGCAGGGATACTGTGGAGGTATTTGCAGGTCCTGATTTAGGGGCAACCTTGGTGCTGACATCTCCCAGTTGTAATGGCCTCAGCGATGGTCGGGTAGAGGCTATCGTGACGCTGGACGGAGTAGTGGTTACAGATCCTGCGGCTAATTTTACCTTTCAGTGGAATGTTAGTGGCGTGGGTAATACATCTGTACTGAACAATAGGTCTTCCGGACCTTACAGTGTAACTATTACAGACAATAGTGGCTGTCTTGTGACGGCCAGCGGCAATATGTCACAGCCTCCGCGCCTGCGGTTGTTGGCCAACAGTACGTTTGTGCAGAATGCTACCTGTTCGGGTTCGCAGGACGGTTCCATATCAATCACTGCCACCGGGGGCACTACGACTACTTCGGGTAGTTACCTGTTTCAATGGGACAATGGACTGGGGAATCTAAATGCAACAAGTGCAACTGTTGCCAATCTAAATCCGGGTAGCTATTGTGTTACCATTTCTGATGACAATGGTTGTAGTATACAAGAGTGTTTCACAGTCGGGGCGGTCAAAGTGTTGTCAATTAATGCTGCGATCACGGACGTTAATTGTTCTGGTGATACCAATGGGCAAATCTTTATTTCGGGCGTTACAACCGGGGCACCGGCGGCAACTCCCTACACCTTCAGCTGGAGTGCTTTTGCTACGCCTCCCGTCAATACTTCGGTGACCAGTTCACTCACGCTGTTGCCACCGGGTGTATATACAGTTACTATGACAGATACAGGTGGCTGCAATATTGCTCAAAGCTATACGGTGGAAGAACCACAGCCGCTGGTCGCAACGGTACTTCAGCAAACCAATGAAACTTGCTCAACCGGCAATGATGGTCGTGTAGTGATGCAGGTTAGCGGGGGCAACTACCCCTACCAGTTCAGTTGGTCGCACGACAATAATAATACGGATTCAATTGCTGCAGGTCTGTCGGCAGGAACATATACTTTTGAAGTGACCGACTTCAAAAATTGTACGACAACGCGGACGGTTACGGTTTTGGCACCCACGCCACCTGCCATTCTCTCATTGGCTGATGATGCAGTCACTTGTCCTGAAAACACGGATGGTGTGCTGACCGTAGTGGCGAGCCCGGGTGCAGCTCCTATTGTTAGTTATGCCTGGAGTAATGGTGGTAGTGGTACAACCATCAGCAACCTGAGTCCGGGAACCTATATTGTGACGGTTACAGATCAGTCGCAGTGCCGCGCCATCGACACGGCGCAGGTATTGTCACCAGCACCCTTGGTGTTGGATAGTTTTGCCCTTAGGTTGCCGGATTGTCCTGGTTTTTCTAATGGCCAGATTACTGTTTTTGCGAGCGGTGGCACCACTCCTTACACTTACCGCTGGTCAACCAATCCCGGTACCCCTACCACTATCAACCCGTTGCCGGCCTTGGCTGCGGGTAGTTACAGCGTAACGGTACAGGATGCCAATGGTTGCGCTCCGCTGGTGGCCAGCGTTGTTCTTCCGGATCCGCCGTCAATCACCGGAAGTTTTAGCAATATCACAGGTGTTAGCTGCCCGGACAATACGACCTGCAACGGACGTGCGACTTTTACGGCTGCTTATAGTAATGGGACGACGGGTCTGTTCAATTACAGCTGGTCATCCGGAGAGACATTCAACCAAGTGGCTTCTTCGACAGCTACGCAGCTCTGTCGGGGAGCACAGTCAGTAACGGTGAGCGACGGTGTGTGTGGTGTGGTATTCCAAAATCTCACCATTCCTTCACCGCAGGATATCACAGTTAACGTGACGGTAGACAATGTCAGCTGCAATGGAGAATCTGATGGTACGGTGACGCTTGCACCAGCAGGGGGTACAGCCCCCTACAATTTCCTCTGGCCTGCAACAGGTGCCAATACGGCAACCGTGGGCAACCTCACAGCAGGGACGTACAATGCAGTTGTTACGGACGCCAATGGTTGTAGTCGTATTCAGGTAGTACAGATCACAGAACCGGATGCACTGGAGCTGACCTTGGATCCTGTGCAGACGACTCAGTTTGTATCCTGCAGTGGTCAGGCAGATGGTGTCATCGCTGTAGTAGTCAATACCGGCGCTAATATCAATCCGTTGGGGTCTTCTCCGTTCAGTTGGTCTGGTAATGTAGCGCCTTCGAATAGCAATATAGCTTCGGGATTGGATGCTGGTTCTTACTCGGTTACAGTCACGGATATCGAGGGATGTCAGGATGTGTTGACGTATACGATAAGCGAACCGGCACCCATTATTTTTACGCTAAATCCGATTGATCCGCCACAGTGCTTCGGTGATGCAACTTTTCTGTCCATCGATACGGTTTACGGGGGGGCAGGCAGTAATTTGCTGGATTACACGTTCATGATCAATAACAACGGTCTTAATTTTCCAGTAAACCAACCCGCTACAGTTTTTGCGGGGATTATTACAGTGAGTGTGGAAGACCTCAACGGTTGTATCGCTGAGACACAGATAGATATTCCACAGCCGGCACAGATTGTTGTCGAGCTGCCAGAGGAAGTGGTCGTGGAGCTGGGAGACAGCACCGTACAGCTACAGCCCCTGATTAGCCCGGGCGGCAATTATACCTATGAATGGACACCTGCTACTTACCTGAGTGCAAATAACATCCGCAATCCGTTTGTGTATCCGGGCGGAAATATTGAATATTCAATGTTGGTGACCAACGAAAATGGTTGCCAGGCAGAAGCGAGTGTCTTTGTTTCGCTTGATGCGAATCGAAATGTCTATATCCCCAATATTTTTAGTCCCAACGAAGATGGTGTTAATGATGACTTCCGGGTATTTACCTGTCGCGGAGTAAAATCAATCAATTATGCAAGGCTGTATGATCGCTGGGGTGGGGTCGTTTACGAATCGGCAGATTTGGTGCCCAGTTGTCTTGACGGTGTAAAGCTGTGGGACGGCCGCCGCGGTGGTGACCGTTTGCCTTCGGGTGTATACGGATATATTATTGAGATAACATTTCTGGATGACGTGACCTTGCTTTATCGGGGGGATGTCACCGTAGTGAGATAGTAGTAGGCAGCTGAGAAGAAAACAGCAGCAAAGTCCATTTTTTGATTTTTTCTCAAAAAATGGACTTTGCTGCGATACACTTTGGCGGCTAAAGCCGCCAAAGTGTATCGTATAGTATAGGTTATTTATATGGGTAGAATTGGGGAGTAAACTTTACCAGACTTTGTCAGGAAATAAGCAGTATTTGACTGCTCCTTGCCTTTGGGTTGAACAGTTGCGTAGCCGTACCGTTTGGAAACAAGGAGTGAAAGATCGACATGGGTAGATTGCGTCGCTATATGTGCATTGGGATATTGGCCTTCGCGTCAGTAACAGCTGTCGCGAACCCCAAGGATACGACGGGCTATGAACTCGTAAGCATACAGATCAGTGGATTGAAAAAAACCAAGGAGGCGGTGGTCAGGCGTGAATTGCCGTTTAGAGAAGGGGATAGAATTGGTGCAGAAGTCCTGATGGACAAGTTGGATGAGGGGGAACGGCAGCTTATGAATACAGGGCTTTTTCTGACTGCGCGAATTCATCTGGCGGTGATTGATTCTACAGCAAGGCAAATTTCTTTGGGGGTTCTTTTGCAGGAGGCTTGGTATATTTATCCCATCCCCTTGGTGGAGCTGGCTGACCGAAATTTCAATGTATGGTGGGTTGAACAGGGGGCGGCACTCAATCGCATCAACGTGGGTATTCTCTTTACCCACAATAATTTTTCGGGCTGGAATGATGAACTAAAATTAGGTGCTAAGTATGGTTACACACAGAGTGTGAGCATGGGCTACCGTTTTCCGTATGCCAATGAGGCCCAGACTTTGGGGGTCTTTGCAGAGATGCACCTGGCCAGAAACAGAGAAATAAACTATGCCACGGAGAATGACAGGCAGGCTTTTTACCAAAACTCGACGGATTTTATTTATTGGCGATCGCGCCTGACGGGGGGGCTAATTTACAGACCAAAGCTCTACACAACACATGAGTGGGCATTGACATATTACAACAATCGTGTGGATGAGGCAGTCGCACGGGAACTGAATCCTGCGTTTTTGGGCGATGGTCGGGTGCGACAGCAATACCTGGGTTTTCGTTATCGCGTGCAGTATGATCGGCGCGATGTGTGGCCCTACCCATGGAAGGGCTACTACCTTTCGGCAATGCTCGAGGCAGATGGAATGGGGGTATTTCCCGATCGGAAGGATCTGACAATCTACGGGCAGGCTGAGAAATATTTCCCCATTTCGGAAAAAATGACCACGGGCGTTTCTGCGAGAGTAAAGTGGTCGCTCATCCGGCAGTCCCAACCGTACAATGACAACAGAGCATTGGGGTTTGGGGAAAGTTATCTCAATGGCTATGAGTATTATGTGATAGACGGTTTGGATATGCTGCTGGTAAAAATAAATTTTCGGCACAGGCTGTTGACTAGTGTCCTTGCTTTTGGAAACATAGTGCCATTCCCCAATCTCAGGCGCATTCCCGTACGGTTGTTTGCTAATTTGACAGGTGGCTGTGGTTATGTAAACGCACCTTTCGCGGATGAATCGAATACCTTGCCCAATCGATTGCTTTTGGGTGGAGGACCGGCTCTGGATGTGGTCTTTTTCTATGGAACCATCGTACAGTTACAATATAGCGTTAATGACCTCGGAGAGGGTGGCTTTTTTGTTCATTTAAAATTTAGCATTTGATATCAGGGTAGATTTACTTTCCTTTGTAGATGAAGAGGTAAAGATGAAAAATGAATGCTCATGCAGGTTATCATTTTTGGAAAGCAATATAAGCGGCAGGACTTGCCCTACATACAGCAACTTTTCAATTGCCTGCACCAGCAGGGGATTGCAGCGTACGTATACCAGCCTTATTTCAACAAGATTAAAGAAGATATACACTTCCCGCGTGAGGTAGGCGTATTTGAAGGCTATCTAGATTTTAGTGTCCGCCGGTTTGATTTTCTGATTACGCTGGGCGGCGATGGTACTATTCTGGAGGCAGTAACTTTGGTGAGGGATAGCCAGACACCCATTGTGGGTATCAATCTTGGTCGTCTGGGCTTCCTGGCTACTATCGAGAAGCATCGCATATCTGAGGCTATGCAGCTTCTATGCAGGTCCAATTACGTAATTGAAGAGCGGAGCATGCTTTACCTGGAGAGCAATTTGCCACTTTTCGGAGAAACGCCCTATGCCCTGAACGATTGCACCTTGCTGAAGCGCGATACTTCAAGTATGATCACCGTCCACACCTTCATCAACGGGGCATATCTCAATTCTTATTGGGCTGACGGACTTATCGTGGCGACACCTACGGGCTCTACCGGGTATAGCCTAAGCTGCGGGGGGCCAATAATTTTCCCTACCTCCGCCAATTTGGTGATTACACCGGTAGCTCCTCATAATCTTAATGTGCGGCCAATTGTCATCAGCGACAGCTCTGTCATTTCCTTTGAAATTGAGGGGCGAGCCGAAAATTTTCTATGTACCCTTGATTCCCGTTTTGAAACAGTGACAGCAGCACATCAGCTGGCCGTCAGACGCAATGGTTTCTCTATACGCATCGTGCGCTTGGAAGATATAGGGTTTATGTCAACACTTCGTGCCAAAATGCTGTGGGGGGAGGATCGCCGGAATCACTAGCGGACATACGGATGCCGGAAATGTCAACAATAATCAACATATTCAAGCGATGATCGCTACTATTGAAGAAAAAGGACAGCGTTGGCGGGTCGACTTGGGGCAACCACTGGATATTAGCTTGCCGCTGCACGCGGACGGGCGAGGGGTCAATTGTTTTTATGCTCCTCTTTTTGAAGTAAGTCCCGTGGTGGCCGGTTCTTTTATTGGGTCGACACAGGCCGGGGGGCTCGTGAATTTTATGAACGTGCGCATTAATCCGCATGGAAATGGTACGCATACAGAGTGCGTCGGGCACATCGCTAAGGAAGCTTATACCATCAATCAACAGTTGCGTAATTTTCATCACCTCACTCGTTTGCTGACTGTGTATCCTGAACGTCAGGACAACGGAGACAGGGTAATCATGCGTCATCAGCTAGCTGGAGTATTGCAGCCAGGGGAGACTTCCGCAGTCGTGATTCGTACGGCTCCTAATGATGACTACAAGAAAAGCACTAATTATTCGGGCGCTAATCCGCCTTATCTGCACCATGAGGCGGCAACCTTGTTGGTAGAATTTGGTATCGAGCATCTGCTTCTTGATTTGCCTTCGGTCGACCGGGAAGAGGACGGGGGCGAGCTGTTGGCACACAAAGCCTTTTGGCAGTACCCCTGGTCACCGCGTACAGAGGCGACTATTACGGAGCTGGTCTATGTAGAAAATAATATTACGGATGGGTTGTATTTGCTGGGTCTGCAAATTGCTAGCTTCGAAATTGATGTGAGCCCCTCAAAGCCAGTTTTGTACAGCTTGATGCCATATAATGCATGAATTGTTTTATCATTGCAGCAGTAATAAGAATAACCATTGCCATAACCGAAAAAACGAAAAATATGTTGCGCTACGTAGCGATACTGTTAAACTTGCTGATGGCTGGCATGCCCTTGCTGGCACAGCTTCAGTCCCCCAATCAGTTTCTGAGGCATCGGGTGGGTGAAATGTACACGCCTCACCACCGCGTGGTTGATTATTTTGAGCACGTGGCGGCCAACAGTTCTCATGTCAAGCTGATTAATTATGGCTATACGGAGGAAGATCGTCCGCTGTTGCTTGCCGTGATTTCGAGTCCCGAAAATTTGGCCAAAATAGACGCTATCAGGGAGAATAATCTGCGAAAGGCAGGGCTGCAGGCAGGTAAATCCGATCCTGCATTGGATAGGGCGATCGTGTGGATGAGCTATACCGTTCACGGTAATGAGGCGCCGGGAACGGAGTCCAGCATGTTGGTGTTGCATGATCTTGCCAATCCGAACAACCAGGAGATGCAGGAATGGCTGCGCAATACCGTTGTACTCATCGACCCTTGCTCTAATCCTGATGGTTTTGACCGATATACTCACTGGTTTAGGGGAGTTGCCAACCGCTGGCCAAGTGTGGCTACGCGTACCTTAGAACATGTGGAGCCTTGGCCAAGAGGTCGTGTAAACCACTATCTGTTTGATCTGAATCGAGACTGGGCCTGGCAGACACAGGTGGAGAGCCGCCAGAGAATAGCTCAGTACAGGCAGTGGTTACCACATGTACACGCTGACTTCCATGAACAGGGCTATGAAAGTCCTTATTACTTTGCCCCTGCTGCACAGCCGTATCACGCATATCTTACTGACTGGCAGTCAGATTTTCAGCAGGTAATTGGCAAAAATCACGCCCGGTATTTCGATCAGCAGGGGTGGTTGTACTTTACGCGTGAAGTTTTTGACCTGCTCTACCCAAGCTACGGGGATACATACCCCATGTTTACAGGCGCCATTGGTATGACCTACGAACAGGCGGGTAACAGCAGCGGTGGTCGAGGAATACAGCTATCCAATGGCGACACGTTGACGCTTGCTGATCGGGTGATTCACCACTACACAACTGGTATCAGCACAGTTGAAATATCTAGCAAGTATGCCGGGGAACTGGTTAAAAATTTTGAGGGCTTCTATGAGCGCTCACAAAAAAATCCTGTCGGCCCTTACAAAACCTACGTGATCAAGGGAACAAATCCCGAAGGCAGGTTGAAGGCGCTGGCTGCTTTGTTGGATCTCAATGGGATTCGTTACGGCCGCTCGTCGAGCCGCAGCAATCTGCGAGCTTATGATTATCAGACAGGGCAGGAGGCAAGTATTTGGGTTGAGCCAGGAGATATGGTCGTGTCGGCTTTTCAACCCAACTCCGTTCTTGCCCAGGTACTAATGGATCCAAAGACAGAGTTGGTAGATTCTATGACGTATGATATTACAGCTTGGAGTCTGCCATACGCCTACGGTCTGCAGGCTTATGCCAGTACGGCAACGGTGAAGGCCGAAGAGCCTT
>JAUMBM010000023.1:0-17544 GCA_032115735.1 Saprospiraceae bacterium | reverse complement strand
CCGTCAGCTGATTTACCAAAAATTTGATGTGCTGGTTGAGCAGGCTGACTGGCAGCACTGGAATGGCGGGGTATTTCTTTTCGATCATACGGCTGTACCTTTTCTGGAGCAGTGGCATCGCTGGACGCTGGACATATTTACTGACCCTTGCTGGAAAACGCGCGATCAGGGAACACTCATTGCCTGCTGCTGGCGGTTTGGCCTGCAGCAGCACCCTACTCTACCGGTTGAATACAATTTTTTAGCCGACTACTACAACCCCGCGCTGGTGTATAAGGGCGACTTGTGTTTTGAATACAGACATGAGCACAACCGCCTTTATCGTCCGTTCTTCCTGCATATTTACCATCATTTTGGTGATCGGCAATGGCCTGTATGGCAGGATCTGGAGCAAATCACTTCAAAATAAATCATTGTTTTTCAATTTATTGCAACCTCTTTTATATTGTTGGCGCTTGTAATATATTCGTCCGTACAAAAGTACAGGCATGAAGCGCGCATCGATGTATCCCGGCCTGCGTACATTACTGGCGATCTGCAGGCGATCTGCAAAGAGAACTGACCATGGGCTGCCCGGGTTTCCCGGCCTGCGCATGTTGCCGGCTGCCTTACTGTCAGGCTGCGGTTGGCTGGCTGCACAGTCCCCGGATACTGCGGTTTCACGTGCTCCTTCCTTTGAACCTCCCGCCTTTTTACAGGAGAGGCTGGAAGAATTGACCGATGAATCACAGGCAGCAGAGCTAACCGATTTTAATACGCTGCATGAGACTTTACAGGCCTGGCTTGAACGGCCGCTGGATCTTAACCATGCCAGCGTGCAGCAGTTGGAGGAATTAGGCTTGCTGAGTGATTTTCAGCTCAATCAGTTTTTGGCTTATCGGCAGGCACTGGGTCCGCTGATATCCATCTATGAACTGCAGGCCATCCCTGGCTTTGAACCGGCTTTTATTCATCTGTTGTTGCCCTTTGTGACTTTGAAGGCCGAACTGGACGATTATCAGGTATCCCTGCGACAATTGTTGAGCGGGGGTAGCAATGAATTGTATCTGCGTTGGTCCTACCCGCTGGAACGCGCACTGGGGTATACACAGCCACCCGACGCGGGAAATCGCTACCTAGGGGACGCCAACCAGTTGTACCTGCGATTCAAACATGCCTACAGTAACCGCTTCAGTTGGGGATTTACTGCCGAAAAAGATCGCGGGGAGCCATTTTTCCGGGGAGAAAACCGCCGCAGGGGTTTTGATTTTTGGAGCGGGCATCTGGGGTTTAGGGATATGAACCGCTGGCTGCGCAGCCTGATCATCGGTGACTTTAGTGCCAATCTGGGGCAAGGACTTATATTGTATACGGGATTTGGGTATGGAAAAAGTGCCGCTATCAGCAGTATTCGACGAGGAGGGCGCGCCCTTAGTCCCTACGCCAGCGTCAACGAGGCTGCCTTCCTCCGTGGTCTGGCCATCACCACCGCCTGGCGCAAAAAACTTGAGTCAACTATCTTCATCTCCTGTCGGCAGCGCGATGCGAGTGTGTCCGTGCCCGATTCATTGGCCTTTCCTGATGAATTGCCCTCCTTTTCAGCTTTTGACCTCGATGGTTTTCACCGGACGCCGGCAGAAATGGCTGGCCGGGAAACACTTCGACAGTGGCTGGCCGGTGGCAGCCTTCGCTACGCTTTCGATCGCGGGCATCTGGCAGTCAACAGTGTATTCCACCAGTTTGATGCCCGTCTTGTCAGTCGGCCGCAATTGTATAATGCCTATTTCTTTAAAGGCAACTCACTGGCCAATGCCAGCCTCGATTTTAGCTTCAGACATCGCAATCTGAGTTCTTTTGGTGAGCTGGCTGTCAGTGACAACGGGACACTGGCGGGACTGGCGGGACTCTTCTTTAGTCCTGACCGAAAAGTAGATGTGTCCCTGCTTTTTCGGCACTACCCGTTTAGATTCAACAGCCTGATGGCCAATCCCGTGGCAGAAACTACGGGTGGCAGAAATGAAAGTGGCCTCTATCTGGGCATTGAAATCAGACCCCACAGACACTGGCTGCTAAATGGCTATTTCGATATCTGGCAGCATGCTTTTTTCCGGTTTATGGTAGATGCACCCAGTCAGGGGTATGAATACCGAACGCGGCTGAGCTACCAGCGACGGCGGCAGTATGAGGCCTATATAGAACTTCAGCATGAAATCAAAGAGGGCAATATTCCCATCATTGACAGTCCGCTCAATGATGTGATTCCAAACCACCGCTTCCAGTTGCGATTGCATTTTTCGCTCAAAATAAGCCCCGCTTTGGAGTGGCGCAGCCGGATGGATTATGGCTATGCAGACAATGAAATTAATCAGCGTCAGCGAGGTAGCAGCATCTCTCAGGATCTGCTCTTCCGGCCTGTAGGCTCTCCCCTGTCTTTCACGCTGCGCTATGCACTGTTTGATACGGATGGCTATCAGGTGAGATTTTACAATTACGAAAACGGCCTGCTGTACAACTTTGCTATTCCTGCCTACTACAACCAGGGAAGCAGGTTTTATATCAATCTAAGGTACAGGGGAATCAAACAACTGATGATTGAGATGCGGGTGGCTCGTACATTTTGGGCCAACCAGCCCTTCATCGGAAGTGGTACAGAACAGCTACCCATGCCTGTGAGAACCGATTTTTCGGCTCAGCTCAAATATGTATTTTGATATCTCTGCGGGAAGTCAGTGCACAGTCTGAAGGTAGTATACCCAAAAAGATGAGCCGGCCGCACTTACTGCGACCGGCTCTTTTTTTACCTCATTAGTCTGTCAGGTCAGTTTAACGACCAACATATCGCCCCGGTAAAGAAGGCAAAGAAACGCAAATGTTCATGAGATTGTGATGGGTCGGAAGACCGTAGGAAAACGTTACTATCATTTACTAGGCCGTCGATGAAACAAAGGTATGACAACTTTTCTGATCCGCAAGATTTTGAAAAAAGCAGTTTCCACCATTTACTAAACGGTCACTTTCCCGTGTATTTTGTACAGTGATCTGGGCCGTACGGCAGCAGAAATTCATCGTTCCAACGGCTTAAAGAAGGGAATGGCTGCATAATGAGTCATATCGTGCATTGAAGGCACAACACTTATGTAATTGTTTTCAAGCGCCCATACATCTGTGTCCTCGCCTTTGTCATCATTGACAAAGCGACCCGTAAGCCAATAATATTTTTGACCGCGGGGATCCTTCGCCTCCACAAACTCCTCCTTCCAACGGGCATCGGCCTGTCTGCAAATGCGAACACCCCTGATCGGATCCTCTGACCTTCTGGGTATGTTGACATTTAACAGATTGCCATGCGGCATACCTTTTTCCAGCACAAAGTGCATCAACTCGCTCACAAAAGGCACGGCATGACCAAAATCTGCCTCGTAGGAATAGTCCAGTAATGAAAATCCAATACTGGGAATCCCCTCCAATGAAGCTTCCATGGCCGCTGACAAGGTTCCGGAATAGATAATGTTGAGGGAGGCGTTGCTGCCATGATTGATACCTGAAACGCAGAGAGCAATCTCGCGATCCTTTAGTAGAACATTCTTAGCGAGCTTTACACAGTCTACCGGCGTGCCGCTGCACTCATAGGCCTGTATGCCCGGGAAAACCCGGCTCTCATGCAGCCGCAGCGGATCGTGCAGGGTGATGGCATGCCCCATGCCCGATTGCGGAGAATCCGGTGCTACAACTATCACTTCCCCCAGTTGGTGTGCAATTTCTACCAATGTGCGAATACCGGGGGCGGTGATTCCATCGTCGTTGGTAACAAGTATAAGTGGCTTTTTCATGCTGTAAAGATAGTGAAAGTCTTTTGGTATGCCGGCTTTGACCTCAGCCTGCATTGGGGATTTTATCCCCGGGCACGAGGCTGTTCATTTCCCGTGGATTGTCTGCTTCGTTAGTCGCCGAGCGCTGGCTATGGCCCTCTGATTCGCTAAAAAGGACGGAAAACCATTTGTATTTGTCTCCTGCGAAAAATCCCGGATCACATTGAGGTTCGGTCACAAATCCGTATCCGAAAGATAAACATACAGAAATTCGGAAAGTGCGCCCACGGCCTCCTCGAGCCGCCAGTTGGCACGATTTCGGGTTTCGACATAATTGCTGATCGCCCGAAATTGTCTGAATGCCGGCTGTCCGGATTGCAGGCAGGCCCAAAAGAAAGCAGCTCCCTCCATACTCTCCGTCTGCGCTGCCGGAAATACGGTCTGCACTGCATCAATAGACGGCTGGAATCCGTGTACCCGATTGACACTCAGCCCCTCTACAGCTGCTACCCCTTTGCCGTAGGGAGCATTGGGGTTGTGCAGTTTTCCGTTCAGCAGCGGGAAGGTATCGGGAGTCTGTAATACCGTCTGGTGAAGGGGAACAAACAGGCCGTCAGCCTGCTCTATGCCTAAGTCCCCAAACTGTTCGCTGCCGACTTCAGTCAACTGTCCAAGTTGCAGTGAACGATCATAGGCACCGGCAACACCAGCCTGCACCAACCGATCATAGCGATGGCTGCTGAGAGTTGCCCCCAGGGTATAGGCTGTCGCTGTAAGACCGATACCCGTGATGAGCAGATGGAGCTCCTGCTGTGCCCACTGGTAAATGCGCAGCCCGTTGGCGCCTTCGCTGAAGCTGGCTGTCTCCCCCTCTATCCTGCGAAGGAGGGGAATTATTTCAAAAAGTGTTGCAGCTACCAGCAGTGTTTTGTTGTGCCTCATATTCCAAAAATAAGACTTACTGCAGGGTGAAGACCCAGTATATGATGCCAGGCCATAGCAATATCCATCCATAGTCTATCCTGCAGCCGCAGCCCCGCACCCATGCTCAGGCGTACGGGCCTGCTGGCCAGCCCCAGTCGGCATGAAAAGGCTTCATGCAGCCTGTAATCAATACCTGCCCTGAATTGCGTGGACGCCTGAATATCTTTTTCTGCTTCCAGCAGTAGCAATAACTGCTCAGCCGGCTGGTAGCGAATGCCTATAGAAAGACAGGCAGGCAGGTACTCTCCTTCAATGGCCGATGTTCTGAATGGGTTGAGCAGCCGAAAACCGATGCTTACAGCCTCGCTGACCACTGCCTGCATGCCAATGGCTGCCGAGAGTGCCCGGGCAGATCCGTAAGTGGGGATAGCCACTTGCAGCCCGTGAATCTGTACGCCCAACAGCAGTCTCGAGCTCAGCGCCCGCCCGTATCCCAGGCCAATTCGCTGCTCGTGGTAAGCCGGATGTCCTGTATGCTGTAAAGTCAGCGACCAGCTGCCGTTGCCCGTGCTGCGGACGTAAGCTGCTGCCAGCAGCCGAACATCTGGCAGCCATACAGGCTGCTGCATGGTCGCTGTTACGACCTGCGTCAACCCGAGCCTGCCTATGCCGGCAGGATTACTCCAGCAGGATTCTACCCCCTCCAGTGCGGTACCACTGCCACCCATGGACAGACTGCGGGCGGTCTCCAATGGCTGCGAGCCCGGCTGTGCCACTGCGGACAGCCAGACGGTGATCAGGCTGATCACCCAAAACTGTTTTATCATATTATAAGCGCGTTTTGTGCAACCAGTCGGGCGTAGTATTCCCCCGCCGCCGTCATCCGCCTGTCCATGGTCGTCCAGTCAACCCGCACCAATCCAAAGCGATAGGTAGGCCCCAGATTCCACTCAAAGTTGTCCCAGGTACTCCAATGGATATATCCTTTGAGCGGTATGCCCGCTGAAACGACCTCGTGGCATATTTTTACATAATCATCAATTGCCTGTATTCGCTGCGCATCATCATCCGTGCAAATGCCATTTTCAGTCACCCAGAGCGGTTTGTAGTAGCGTTGCCAAAATTCGCGCAACCGCAGGCCTAATCCCTCCGGCCGATAGCCCCACATTTTGTCATGCACTTGCCCCATGGCTTGTAAGGCCCCCGGACGGTCGATTTCTGTAATCGGAAAGGGATCAAACAACACATATGCATAGTAACTCAACCCCCAGAAATCAACCTGTTCGAAAGGACGGGCTGCATACCGATGAAACCAATAATCCATAAAGGCAGCAACCGCCCGACCTGCCAGATTTAGCCCCTCAAACCATGCCGTATTGAGAGAAATGCCCACAGGATGTGTCGGGAAACGCTGCTTTATACAGGCATAAGCAATATCGTGGGCTTTGCCCATGTGCTTTAATACCCGATGTGCCTGGTCAAACCGAAGCTTGCGACAAGGCGGAAAATTGCCCAATACATAAGCATTCAGGGCAAAAACATTGGGTTCGTTAAAAGTATTCCAATAACGAACATACGAACCAAAGGCATCCAGACACTGCTGCAAATAATCAACGTAGCAAGCGATGCATCGTTCATCAACCCACCCCCCCTGTGCTTCCAGCCAACGAGGATGCGTAAAATGATGAACAACCAGCATAATGGACACACCTTTATCGCACAATAACGCAAAAAAATGCCTGTACTCTTCTACAACTGCCTCATCAAAAGGTGCGTAGGCTGCCGGCTGCAGCCGGGCCCAGTCAAGACCACAGCGGTAGAGATTCCCCAGCTGCCCGATGTAGGCGGCATCTTCTTCCCTGCGCAGTTCGTGATCTGTCGTACGGACAAAAGTGTAGCCGTCTTTGGAGACAAGACCACGCCAATTGTGGTCGGAAGCCGTCTCAACCTGAGCCGCTGCCGTGGAAGTACCCCACACGAAGTCATCGGGAAAATTGATGCGCATAGATCTGTACACTTTAAAGGGGCATACTGCATTTTAGCGGCTTAGACCGCTAAAATGCAGCATGCCGTTGATTTGCTGCAGTGAACACTACTCCTCCCAGTCAGCAATAAATACATTGGTATCACGCGTTCCTCCATTGTTGCGGTTGGAAGCAAAAACGAGCTGTTTGCCATCGCGGCTAAACATAGGAAAAGCGTCAAACACACCGTCATACGTTAACTGCTTGAGCCCCGTGCCATCATTGTTGATGATAAACAGGTTGAACTGACGCCCGCCAGGACTGTGGTGGTTGCTGGTAAACAGAATTCGTTTACCATCAGGATGAAAGTACGGAGCCCAGTTGGCCTTGCCAAGATTGGTTACCTGCCGCAGATTGCTGCCATCGACATTGCAGACGAAGATTTCCATATTGGTCGGCTGTACAAGCCCCTTGGCCAGCAAGCCTTTGTAGGTATTTATCTCCTCCTCTGTATTGGGTCTTGATGCCCTGAAGACCAGTTGCTTGCCGTCAGGAGAAAAGAAAGCACCTCCGTCATAGCCCAGATCAAACGTTACTTGCCTGACGTCAGAACCATCGACATTCATGGTGTACAGCTCAAGGTCGCCCGTACGATCAGAAGTAAAAACAATGCGCTTGCCATCCGGTGAAAGGGTTGCTTCAGCATCGTATCCTTTTGTATTGGTCAGCTGTCCCGTAACCTCACCCTTCAGGTTGGCGGTAAAAATATCAAAAGTGGAAAAAATTGGCCACACGTATTTACCGTCCACAACCCGGGGGGCTTCGGGACACTCCTCACCTGCATGGTGCGTACTGGCGTACAACACCTCCTTATCGCCCGGCAGAAAGTAAGCACAGGTGGTACGTCCCTTGCCCGTACTGACCATCGGTGGTATGCCGCCTTCCGTGCCTTTGAGCGGCATATAAAAAATTTGGTCACATGCTGTACCCCAGCGGGTATTCGTGCTCTGGAACACCAGATAACGACCGTTAAAACTAAAGTATGCCTCCGCATTGTCTCCACCAAAAGTCAGCTGGCGAATGTTTTTGATGTGCCGCTCGTCGGGATAGCGGAGACTGTCCACAGATACAGCCCCTTTAGATGCTCCGATCATACCCGCCTGCTTCGTACGACAGGACGTCAACAATAACAATGGTGCCATCAGGCTCGATAAAATCAATAAAAAACGCATGGATTATTATTTATATGTACTACTGCCCCGCACTGTATCCTCCGGCAAGCAGTTGCTGTTGCCGTTGCAGCGGGCTTCATCGCAAAGCTAAGGAATGCATTTGACATTCTTAATATAGCTGCAATGCTCTGGTACATCTTGACTTGTTTATGATAAATTAATATCGACCAGTCCAAAAAACAAACTGCTTTACCACAAAAGTTACGACCTTTACTCCATTATTCAAACTTGTGATGCCAACAGTTTTTTTCAGAGATTTAGGCTGTATTGACTATCAAGCCGCCTGGGATTACCAAACGGCCCTGCACCAGGAGCTGACGGCTGCCAAATTGCTGCGGCGCACTCACGTGCCCGGGCAGGAAAGCAGTCAAAGCACTATACAACATTATCTTTTATTTTGTGAGCATCCGCCAGTATATACTTTGGGTAAGAGCGGCAGTGAAAGCAACCTGCTGCTCTCTACGGATGAACTAGTCCAAAGAGGCTTCCAGTACTTTAAGATCAACAGGGGGGGCGATATTACCTATCACGGACCCGGCCAGATCGTCGGCTACCCAATTTTCGACCTCGATGATTTTTTCACCGACGTTCACCGCTATGTCAGAACGCTGGAAGAGGCTATCATACAAACATTGGCCCACTATGACATTGAATCACAGCGCGTACCCCAGTATACAGGCGTCTGGTTACCGGCCAATGCACAAGGACAGCCCCTGCGTAAAATATGTGCCATAGGTGTTCATCTCAGCCGATGGGTTACCATGCATGGCTTCGCTTTCAATGTCAATACCAACCTCAACCACTTCAGCAACATTGTCCCCTGTGGTATCGCCGATGATGACAAAGCTGTCACCAGCATGCAAAAAGAACTGGGCCGGGAGGTCAATATCAATGAGGTCAAAGACATTTTAAAAAGTAAGCTCGCCTCCTTATTTGTGTTTGATTATGGTTAGCAATACTTTATCTTTACATCCTTTTTTAGAAGCTGTTCGGAAGTGATGGCCGGAGAAAACAATAAACTGTTTCTTCAGCCCGGCAAGAAAACTACAAACAGGCTTCCGGATCCTCCTGAAAACTGTCACTAACCCCAAGCTAGCTTTGACATAAAGTATGAAGAAACACATTGAGCTACGCCGCGTTGAAGATATCATCATCGCAATCATCCCTCCTGAAGATGGCGACAATCAGGATCTTTGGGACGTCTACCTGATCAATCTTCAGGAAAAATCTATCGACAACCTGCTTGTCAGCTCCGTGGGCTATGGAGAAATAGAGGGTGAAATGCGAAAAACCACCACGCTCAGGTATTTTTTCGAACATATTGGTCCCTCACAGGTTGTTCAGATTGAACCTATACAATCAAATCTGTTTGATCTGACACATGAGTACTGGATTAGCTACAACCAAGCCGACTATATGTACGATCGCAAGTACGTTTTCGTGAGTGGTAGTATTCATCCCATGCATTTTACCTCCGTACCTCTCATCAACAAGCGAGGTGTAATGATTCGTTAGCTATCAAAATCCCAAATTTCTATGAAGCAGTCGAAAAAAGTATCAGAGTCCAGAACTGTCATGACCGAATTGGTTATGCCCAATGATACCAATCCTATGGGTAACCTTATGGGAGGTAATTTGCTCCGCTGGATGGATATGGTCTGCGGCATCTGCGCCGGCAAGCATTGCGAGTCTCATGTAGTTACCGCCTCCGTCGATCACGTATCTTTCGAAAACCCTATACGCAATGGGGAAGTGGTAACACTGGAGGCTACCGTCACCCGCGCTTTCAATACCTCTGTGGAAGTGATGGTAGAAGTGCTGGCTGCCGACATGAAGGGGCATCAGCCGAGGCGATGTAACCACGCTTATTTTACCATGGTTGCCGTAGACGATCAATTCAATAAACCCAGCAAAGTACCAGCGGTCATCCCGCTGACGGAAATTGAGCACCAACGCTACGAAAGTGCCAGCCGACGCCGCGAAATGCGGCTGATGCTGAGCGGCCGCCTCAAGGCAGAAGATGCTACTGCTGTCCGGGCTTTTTTTGAGCGAATGCCCGCAGATTCATCGGTCAGCTAAATCATCCCCCATGCTGCGCAGTCTGTTGTGGGTATGGTTAGCTGTGAGCCTGTTGGCTTCGTGCGCCCCCACTACCCCCGAACCAATGGTACTAACCGCTCCGGCAGGCAATCTGTCTGTCAGGCTATGGCTCAACCAACAAGGGCAACCCTGCTATCAGCTAATGCTGGGTACTACGACCGTAGTAGATACTTCTGCCCTCGGTTTCAGTCTTCAGGCTGCATCACCCCTCTATTCAAACCTAAAGGTCGTCGATAGCCAGTTCTCCTCATTCGACGAAACCTGGGAAATGCCCTGGGGAGAGCAGCGGCAGGTACGAAATCATTACAATGAAATGCGTGTACGTCTGGTGGAAACCAAAGACGAGCAGCGGACTTTCTCTCTGGTATTTCGTCTTTTTGATGACGGTCTTGCCTTTCGCTATGAATTTCCCCGGCAAACGGCTATCGATAGCCTTGTCATACTCGATGAGCTCACTTCTTTTCGTCTTGCAGGCGATCACCTGTGCTGGTGGCAGCCGGGTGACTGGGATATTTACGAACACATATACAACGAAACACGTTTCACAGAGATTGATGCCCTCAGCAAACGCAATCACCCCAACCTCGCACAAACCTACATCCCGGAGAACGCCGTCAATACTCCGGTTACCCTGCGCACCGATGACAGTATTTATCTGAGTATACACGAAGCGGCTCTCTACGATTACTCAGATATGACCCTCAAGGTCGACAAGCAAAACCTCACTTTCACCAGTGAGCTCGTAGGTCGTGGTACGGACAATGTCAAGGCGGTAGTGGCTCTTCCTTTTAATACCCCCTGGCGCACCGTACAGATTGCCAAACGTGCAGGCGATCTTATCGAAAGCAAACTCATTCTCAATCTCAACGACCCTCCCAAAATTGAGGATCTTTCCTGGATCAAACCCATGAAGTACGCCGGTATTTGGTGGGAAATGCACTTGGGAAAATCTGCCTGGGCTATGGAAGGCGGCAAACACGGCGCCACTACCGCCAATGCCAAACGCTATGTGGACTTCTGTGCTGACAACAATATACAGGCGCTCCTCATCGAAGGCTGGAACACTGGCTGGGAACGTTGGATTGGCTTCGATGACCGTGAAGGGGTCTTTGATTTTATCACGCCCTACCCCGACTATAAGCTGGAGGAGGTCGTTGCCTATGCCCGGCAAAAAGGCGTGTCCATCATCATGCACCATGAAACTTCCTCCACGGTAAGAACCTATAGCCAGCAGCTCGACACGGCCTTCCAACTCTGTGCAAGCCTTGGCATTCCTGCTGTCAAAACGGGCTATGTGGGTAAAATCATTCCCAATACAGAATACCACCACGGACAATGGATGGTTCGGCATTACCAGCAGGTTGTTGAAAAAGCTGCCGAACACAGAATCATGGTCAATACCCACGAGCCTATCAAAGATACTGGCATCCGGCGTACCTGGCCCAATTTCATGACCCGCGAAGGGGTACGGGGGCAGGAATTTAATGCCTGGTCATACGAAGGTGGCAATCCTGTAGATCACCTCACCAAGGTGGCCTTTACCCGTATGCTCGCAGGGCCTGTCGACTATACGCCCGGCATCGTTCATCTGTCGCTTAAACCCTACAAACCCAACAACAGGATAAAACATACCATCGCGCACGAACTGGGTGCCTATGTGGTTATCTACAGCCCCATGCAAATGCTGGCTGACCTGCCCGAACACTACGACCAGCATCCGGTCATGCCCTTCCTGAAAGAGGTGGCGGTTGACTGGGAACAAACACGTGTGATAGCCGGTGAACCCGGCGATTTCGTAGCCATTGCCCGACAGCAACGAGGCAGCAACCGTTGGTTTCTGGGGGTCGTAGCCGATGAGAACCAGCGATCGCTCCGTCTTCCTCTCGACTTCCTGCCGCCCAACCAAAAATTTAGTTTGGAGCTGTACGCCGATGCACCTGATGCTCACTGGGATCACAAACCCGATGCCATGGTTGTAAGCCGGAAGGTAGTCTCTGCCAATGATATTCTTTCTCTGGGGATTGCACCCGGTGGCGGCGCTGCGGCTATACTGCGCCCGCTGTAACTACGTCACGGACTCGCCCGCTGTAAGCTACAGACCGGGTTGAACCGGACTTTATTCACAAAGCCTATGTCCGAAATCAGACTCATTCTCGGTGATCAGCTTAATGAGCATCATAGCTGGTTCAGTACGACGCCCGATCAGGATGATGCCGTTTATGTCATGATGGAAATCCGGTCTGAGACAGACTACGCCCGGCATCATATCCAAAAAATCATTGGTTTCTTTTTGGCCATGCGGCATTTTGCGGAGCGCCTGGAAGCTCAGGGAAGAAAGGTCCACTACCTGCGGTTGCACGATCCACGGAATCGCCAGTCATTTACAGCCAACCTGACATGGCTGGTACAATACCATCAGGCAACCGCCCTCGCCTACCAGCTGCCCGATGAGTATCGCCTCGACACCGAACTATCACAGCTGTCTTCCGTACTACAAATACCCGTACGTGTAGCAGATACAGAGCACTTCCTGAGTGAGCGGGAGGCCGTACAACGCTTATTCGCAGGTAAGAAGACCTACCTGATGGAGACCTTTTACCGCAACATGCGCCGTCGCTATGGCTTGCTCATGGAGGAGGACCGTTCTACGCCCCTCACCGGGCAGTGGAACTACGATCAGGACAACCGGCAGTCACTGCCTCCGACAGTGGATATTCCGCCCGTCCTGCATTTCGAAAAAAATGTCTCTGAATTGTACGAAGAGATTCAGCGGGCAGGAATCAAAACCATTGGCAGGCTAGAGCATTCAACAAAATTTGACTGGCCTACAACCCGCGCTGAGCATTTACAACTTTTACAGCATTTTATACGCCATCGCCTGCACGCTTTTGGAACCTACCAGGATGCCATGAGCAGCCGACACTACCTGCTGTTTCACTCTCAACTCTCTTTTGGCCTCAACACCAAGATGCTTCATCCGCTGGAGGTCATCGGGGCAGCCGTCAGTAGCTGGCGGGAGCACCCCGCCGTCATAAGCTTTGCACAAGTGGAGGGCTTTGTTCGACAGATTGCCGGCTGGCGGGAATTTATGCGCGGCGTCTACTGGGCTCAGATGCCTGCCTACGCTGATACTAACTACTTTGATCATCAGGCTCCATTGCCTGAATTCTACTGGACAGGCCAGACAAAAATGCACTGTCTCTCGAACGCAATTGGTCAGTCGCTCGACAGTGCCTATGCGCACCATATTCAGCGGCTGATGATCACCGGCAATTTTGCCCTGCTGCTGGGGGTCAGGCCCGATTACGTCGACCAGTGGTACCTTGGAGTCTATATGGATGCTATTGAATGGGTGGAACTTACCAATACCCGGGGCATGAGCCAGTATGCCGATGGTGGCTTATTGGCAACTAAGCCCTACGTTTCCAGCGGCAATTACATCCACAAAATGAGTGATTACTGCAGTCAGTGTCCCTACAATCCCAAAGAAAAAACTGGTTCCCAAGCCTGCCCCTTCAATAGCCTGTACTGGGATTTTATGCACCGCCACCGACATTTGCTTGCCAAAAATCCACGCATCGGCATGGTCTATAAAAACTGGGACAGGATGGATGAGTTGCAGCGACAGGCTGTGCTGCAAAGGGCTGCCTGGATAAAGGAGAATGTCAATAACCTGTAAATACGCGCTCACCAAGTCGAAACACAGGTTTATCTGATGGATCCGGCGCACGGTCCCCTTGATTGCTATCTTCACCGATACCACGATCAAACAGCTCACGCTTCCTCCGGCAGAAAATGCCGCACAGGTGCTATGATTTGCGGCAGCATACAAAATTTACAACACATTCATAGCCATTCCCTATATTTGCAGTATGGACTGGTCGCAACTTTTCAAGCGCACACATTTTCATGAGTTTGCCAACACCTTGCTGATCATCAGCGTCATTCTGCTGATCAGCCTGCTTGCGCCTGCACATCTCCGCTTTAGATATGCCTATGAGCCGGGGCAACCCTGGGCTTACAAAAATTTGAACGCCCCTTTTGATTTCTCGCTCATGAAAAGCGAGGAAGAGCTGGCACGTGAGCGCAAAGAAGTAATCAGCACAGTTAGTCCCGTCTACGTCATCGATCCATCCGTTACACGCGACCAGATTGATCGCTTCAAGCAGAATTTTTTTACCCAACTGGAGTCAGTCAGCCGGGATCCCTACAATCCCTTTGCAGATCTCATGCGGGATCCTGCCCCATACATAAGCTATGGTGAAAACTATCTCCGCCGGCAGTACCAACGCGGTATCATTGAGCTGAAAGAACAACATCGAAGGGAAGGCCCTGCCTTCGTTATAGCTGTTGTCAATGGCAACACGCTGCGCGAGTACACACTGGAAAGTCTGTCGGATCCAGCAGCGGCCAGGCGCATGCTGGGCGATACGCTGCCCTTCGTGAGGCTGCCTCATACCGATTTTTTGCTGCCGCTGCTTGAAGAACATTTGCAGCCCAACCTTTTTTATAACGACAGCATTACCCGACAGATGCAACAAGAAGCGCTGGCCGGGATTACTGAACGAAAGGGACTTATCAAACAAGGTGATCTGATCATAGCCAAGGGGGCTCTGGTTACTAAAGACGTTTACCAAAAACTTGAATCGTTCCGGCTGGAATTTGAGCGTCAAAAGAGCGACTGGAAATTTTACAGTGTTCTAGCCGGCTACCTGCTCCTCATCTCCCTGCTCGTAGTAACTTTTACCGTCTACCTGAAGACCTTCGCGCGCCTGATCTACAACCGGTTCAACCGGCTGCTCTTCATCATGATGTGGCTCGTTCTGTATAGCTATCTGGTATATGTGGTAGAAAACATTGACATCCTGAGCGTAAATATCATACCTTTCTGCATCGTCCCAATCATCGTAAAAACTTTCTTCACAGAGCGACTGGCACTGTTTACGCACCTGATGGTCGTACTTATTGCGGGCTTTTTGTCCAGCCTGGGCTATAATTTTATCTTCCTGCAGCTGATGGCCGGCATTGTTGTGCTGTTGGCAAAAGTAGATACCCGCAACTGGTCGCGTTTTTTCTACTCTCATCTGTTTATTTTTCTCAGCTACTTAGTTGGTCTGACGGGGCTTTCACTCATTCAGGAAGGTAATCTTAGTGAGGTTAATGCCAGCTCAGTAACTGCTATCGGACTCAATGTATTTCTGACGCTGTCGGCTTATCCGCTTATCCCGCTGCTGGAACGTTTGTTCGGCTTCACTTCTCCGATGACTCTGGTGGAGTTGGCTGATATGAACCAGCCACTGCTCCGCGAGCTCGCTCTGCGAGCACCCGGTACCATGCAACACTCCCTGCAGGTTGCTCATCTGGCAGAGGCAGCAGCTCGTCGCATTGGAGCCGATGAGCTCACTGTACGAGTGGGCGCTCTCTACCACGATATCGGAAAGAAATCAAACCCGCTATTTTTTATCGAAAACCAATCGGGGGTCAATCCGCATGAAGAGCTTTCCAAGCTCGACAGTGCCCGTATCATCATCGGCCATGTCGAGGAAGGTGTGCAGTTGGCTAAAAAACACCACCTGCCACAGCTCATCATTGACTTTATACGCACCCATCACGGTACCACACGCGTAGAATACTTCTACAGAAGCTACCTCAACGAAAATGAACAGGCCGATATTGATGAAAGCCTGTTCCGCTATCCCGGTCCCCGACCAACGACTAAGGAAGAGACTATTCTCATGCTGGCCGACTCCCTGGAGGCGTCCTGTAAAAGCCTCAAGTCTCCCACTGGCGAGGATATCGATAAGCTCGTCGACACGATTATTGACGGCAAACTGCATCTCAGACAACTGGAGGATTCACAGCTTAGTTTCCGGGAACTACAAGAATGTAAAATCGTTTTCCGTCAGCTATTACGCAGTATTCATCACGAAAGAATACAGTATCCTAAGCTTGGATAAGCGCTTTAGGTACTTCCGGGATCTGTCCCCGAAAGCGCAAGGGCAATTCTTGCGCTTTTTTCTCAACACAGAATGGCCTGCAACGTCCGCCTGCACTACATCAGCAGCAAAAAACACTGCTCTCCACACGAATAAAAAAGCTACCGATAACCCCCTAAACGGAGAGTGCTTTTTTCCAATATCGCAACAGTCCGGCAACACTCATCCAGGCGGGATTGGCTGCCTCATAGCGATCAATCGCTTTCTCGTCGAGCCCATGGGATATAAGGTCTTCGCGCACGTAAGCCTGAAAAGCAGGCGTAATTGCCTCTGCGGCAGCACCCGATAAGTAGTGAGGCTTCATCCACTCCGCCCAGGCATTCAGCCGCACCGACAGCTCATCAAGGTGTCGTTCCTTGTCTGTCACCAGACCAAAGTGTGTTAAATATAATTTTTCTGCCGGCAGCTCGCGCATACGATTAATCGACCGCATCCAGTCGGGCAAATGGATGTCGGGGGGCGGACAGGGCGGCATCACAGGCCCACTGCCGATTTTCACTCCGCCCACATCCCCTGTAAACAGGCAATCCTCCCATTGCCAGGCAATGTGATGGACAGCGTGCCCGGGTGTGTGTCTTGCAATGACCCGAATATCTCCCAAAATGAGTGATTCATCATCATTGACCTGCCGCAGACGATCAGCTTCTATCGGGTGCATTTCTCCCCACAGTCTGTCCATCTGATCCTGGTAAATCATGCGCGCAGAAGCCATGAGCTTAGCAGGATCCATCAGGTGTGGCAATCCTTTGGGGTGCACATAAACCGTTGCTCCCTGCCGGGCAAACCACCAGGCAGCACCTGCATGGTCGAGGTGAATATGTGTCAACAGTACATGCCGTATATCTGCGGGCCGATAGCCCGCCTGCTCAATAGAGGCAAGCAGCCTTGGCAGTGTCGAATGAGGACCGGTTTCGATCAATACAGGTCCCTCACTGCTCTGCAGCAAAAAGGCCGCAACGGCGGAGCTGAGATCCAGAAAATTAAGGTCAATAACTTGCATCTAACTTTATTTGAGTACTTCACACAAACAACCTGCCGACTACACCAACAAATCGCCGGGTGTATTCAGCAGCAGATTGTCGTCCCCTGTGATCGTTAAACAAAGAGCATATACTTTGGACAGCTCATATTGCATAAAATAGGCAGCCGTATGCAGTTTGCTTCTGTAAAAATCGTCGGCCGGCTGTGGCTGCTCAGCAGCCACAATCGCCTGTTTAAGCCATTGCCAACCAATAACTACCAGCGAGAAACATTCCAGATGCAAGGTTGCATTGGCCAGGTAGCGCTCTGCTGTTGCTGTGCGGGCAAGCTCCAGGAGATGGGCAAACATAGCCTGGTAGGCTTCCAGCGCTTTGGAAAAGAGATTGAGTTGTGGCAGCAGTTGAGGGTATTTTGCAGCAGCAGCCATGGTTGCCGCCACCTCGGATTGCAGCAGCTGCATTGCGCGACCATTGCTAAGCAGCACTTTTCTACCCAGCAGGTCAATCCCGTGAATGGTAGTCGTACCCTCATAAATGGCATTGATACGAATATCCCGGTA
>JAUMBM010000022.1:0-8647 GCA_032115735.1 Saprospiraceae bacterium | reverse complement strand
AGGCGCGCTACTGAGTAAGTTGGGGAAGTAAAAGCGCCGCAGACGAGTATCTGGCCATTGGACAGTGGAATGATTTTTTTCAATCCGCCCCACTCACTAAATAAGGGCGGGGTGAAAGAATTGTCCAGTGATCCATCGCTGTTGAGGCGGGCAATAAAACGCTTCGGGCCAGTGAAGTTGCCTGCAATCAAGTACTTACCGTCGCTTAGCTGGACGACATCGTTGATCGCAAGCTGCGAAGCATTGACATCAAGCGTAAAGTTGATGTTAGCCTGGAAACTGGCATCGTGTGTGCCGTTGGCATTGATCCGACAGATCGCCTGCCCCGGACTGCTGAAGAATCCAACGACCGTAAATTTACCGTCGTTGTCCTGACTGAAAGCATTAACGGCTGGCGGACTGCTTGTCAGCGGGTCCAGCACAAAAGGCGACGTAAAATCGGGACACTGTTGTGCCCGCAGGTCGTACCCGACCCCATACATCACCAGCAGTAGCAGCATGGGTAGCATGCGAACATGCTTTTGCATGTCTGCCACCGTAGAGACCATCTCTTTCATTACATGTACCATTTTACAAAATTTTTAATGATAAATAATTGGACGAGAATCAAGCATAAATAAAAATAACTTGTCATTCATCTTTTAATGCGGACGGGATTTCTCCTGTTACAGATTATTGCATGCGACAAATTTCTAATGCGAAAGTAGGCTGCTCGCTGTCCGTTCCTGCTACGGTTTTTGCACTTATGATTTTCAAATTTATACTATTGACTATATGAGGTGATTTTCAAAAGTATTCCTTGGTTTTCATTTTGATTATTTTACTTATATGTTATTGTTAATTAATGTTATGTGTATTTGCGATTATGGTATTTGTGGGGAGGGTCATTTTGAAAATTTCTGTTTGTAAACTGTTATGTAAGTGGCTTGTTTTTTTGGATGAGGGCTATACTTTCCAAAGCAGGCGGCTGTTGTGTAGCAGCCACGCGTTGTTTATTAACTTTTTTTTGTTTTTTGATTTTTTTACCTATATTTGTGTTTAAATACACTGCGATGGCAAAATTCAGGACAAATCACGGGCGTTCGGCTTCAGGCGCGGCGAGTATGCTCAGCCGGATGGGCATCTTCTCGCTCATTGTGGCTGGCCTCCTGTACCTGTATTCTTTGTTTACCAAGGAATTTCCCGCACTCGCCAATGAAATACAGACCGCAACAGTTGACCAGCCCGACTGGCTACCCCAGGGCAGCGACGGACAACTGGTTCATTTTTCCCACTATACGCTTCAATACAACGAGGAGCATGAGCAGGCCAACTGGGTAGCTTACCGACTGGATGCGCAGCAGCTGCAGGGTCCGGGCTTCCCGCGGGAGGACAATTTTTTGCCGGATCCCCGCATCCTGACCGGCTCTGCTACGCCGGATGACTACCGTCGCTCGGGCTATGACCGCGGCCACCTCGTGCCGGCAGCCGACATGTCATTTGACCAGCAAGCGCTGGCAGAAACATTTTTTATGAGCAATATCAGCCCTCAGAACCGGGCCTTCAATCAGGGTATCTGGCGCGAACTGGAGGAAGATGTGCGCAGATGGGTTGAAGAGAAGGGGCATTTGTATATTGTCAGTGGTCCGGTGCTTTCCAAAAAGCCGATTGATGTGATCGGAAAAGGGAGCCGGGTGAGTGTACCGGCAGCATATTTCAAGGTACTTTTCTACGAGGAAGGGGATAATTCGGTGGCGATTGGCTTTTTAATTCCCAATGAGCTGAGTGAGCAGCCACTCTCGGCCTACGCTTTGAGCGTCGACGCGGTGGAAGCCAGTCTGGGATACGACTTTTTCAACGGGCTGCTGCCTGACCGCAAGGAAGAGGCGGTAGAGAGAAAAATGCAGCTCGACCGCTGGTCACTGAATCCGCAGAAATATCAACTGCGCCTCAATCGCTGGAATCGCGTGGGACGTTAAGCGCTGCTGCGGGGATTTTTGCCGGAGGCGAAAAGGCGGTGTTCAGCGCTTTTTCGCAACCGCTGCCGGAGGCTGATGTTCGCTGCGCAGGCCTTGGTGTAGGTGCGGTGTGGCTGCTGCAGTCATGCGCTCGGGGGAGCTTTGCTTCAAAAGCGTGTGTGTATTGGGGAGGCTGAGGATGCTCTGTTATCTGGCCGGAAGTAATCGCTGCACAAGCTATCCTTTGATGCGTACTGTGCCCGCAGCGCCTGGGTGCAAGTCTTGTTTATGAGGCTTGCAGAACGGGCGCAGATATCGCTGTTTTCATTCTCAGGGCAATTTTTTATCTTGCAGACGGTTTCGCTACTATTGGCAGCTTTCATAACAACCAGCAGCTATGTCAGATAAACTTTCATTCGGGGAGATGATCACCCAGGGCTATACTTTCAAAGGGGAGAGTCTGGTGCTGGGTACCGCCATGTTTCAGGGAGAGGCACTGCCCAATCACCACGTAAAGGTGCCGCTCAAGACGATCAACCGGCACGGACTGATCGCCGGTGCGACGGGCTCCGGCAAGACGAAAACACTGCAGATCATTGCGGAGCAGCTTTCCCGCCAGGGAGTGCCTTCTTTGCTGATGGATATAAAGGGGGATTTGAGCGGTATTGCTCAGGCAGGGACCACGAATGCCAAGATCGAGGAGCGCCACCAGAAAATAGGCATTCCTTACACGCCGGCGGGAAGTCCTGTGGAGTTTCTTACGCTGTCGGGCGAGAAAGGGGCACGGCTGCGGGCAACGGTCACCGAGTTTGGTCCCGTCTTGTTTAGCAAGATCATGGGGCTCAACGAAACCCAGGCGGGCGTTGTGGCGGTCGTTTTTAAATACTGCGATGACCACGATCTTCCGCTGCTGGATCTCAAAGACCTGAAAAAAACGCTGCAGTATCTTACCAACGAAGGCAAGGACGCCATCGAAGAGGAGTACGGCAAAATTTCAACTACCACGGTGGGCGCTATCATGCGCAAGGTGGTGGAGCTGGAGCAACAGGGCGCCGACCAGTTTTTTGGCGAGCGTTCCTTTGAGGTCGATGATCTTTGCCGGGTCGACGAACAGGGGCGCGGCTATGTGTCGGTGGTGCGGCTGACGGATATTCAGGACCGGCCCAAGCTGTTTTCTACCTTCATGCTGCAGTTGCTGGCCGAAATTTATGCTTCTTTTCCGGAGGAAGGGGATCTGGACAGACCCAAGCTGGTGCTGTTTCTGGATGAGGCGCACCTGATTTTTTCTGAGGCCAGTCCGGCGCTGCTCGACCAGATCGAGTCTATCGTGAGGCTCATCCGCTCCAAAGGGGTGGGGGTCTTTTTCGTCAGCCAGAATCCTGCGGATATTCCCGACAATGTGCTGGGGCAGCTCGGGCTCAAGATTCAGCACTCGCTCCGGGCCTTCACGGCCAAGGACCGGAAGGCTATCAAGACGGCTGCTGAAAACTATCCGGAAACGACTTTTTACGAAGTTGACCGCCTCATCACCGAGCTGGGGATCGGTGAGGCTATGGTCACGGCTCTCAACGAAAAGGGTATACCTACGCCTTTGGCACATACGCTGCTGCGGGCACCGGAGTCCCGTATGGATATACTGACGGCCACCGAAATCGATGCCATCATCCATGCATCTTTTTTGGTGCGCAAGTACAATGAGGTGATCGATTCCGACAGTGCGCATGAGATGCTGACTCGCAAGATCGAGAAGGCCAAAGAAGCACTGCTGCGCGAGCAGACAGCGGCCGAACAGGCAAAAGCTTCCACCACCAGCGGCAAATCCAGCGGCAGAACGCCTGCTGCTGAAAAGTCGGTACTCGAACAGGTGCTGAGCAGCCCTGTGGCGAAGCAGGTGGGGCGTACGGCTGCCAATGTGCTCGTCCGGGGACTGCTGGGCGCACTGGGGCTGTCGGGTCGCAGTCGCCGCTAAGCGCGTGCGGCGCCCGGTGCCGGTGTACAGCCCGCTCCGGCGGGCAGGGTAAGCCAGTCATTGGGAAGATATTCGATACCAGTTTTTTTAAGCTACGCGCATGTCTGTCAGTTTACAGCGAGATTGTGATTTACAAGCTCTGCACACCTTTGGGTTGCAGTCGCGTGCAGCCCTTTGTGCCAGCGTCAGCCGGCCGGAGGAGGTGCTGGCAGCCGTCGATGCAGCCGGTGTTGTGCCCGGCCTGGTACTCGGAGGCGGCAGCAATATCATCCCGGCGCCGGAGGTGCCCGGGCTGGTGCTCCTCAATCGGACGGAAGGCATACGATTACAGCCCTCGACCGACGGAGCCAGCGTTGAGGTGACTGCTGCGGCCGGTATGCAGTGGCACGAACTGGTCATGTGGTCGCTGGCACAGGGACTGGGGGGACTTGAAAATATGGCGCTCATACCGGGTACGGTCGGTGCTGCGCCTATGCAAAACATCGGCGCCTACGGGGCAGAACTCAAAGACGTATTCCTGCGTTTGCGGGCACTGGACTATCGGACAGGGGAGGTGGTGGTCTTCGAAAAGGAGGATTGCCGCTTTGGCTATCGCGACAGCATTTTCAAGCAGGAGGCGGCCAACAGGTATTTCATACTGGAGGTGAGCCTATTGTTGCGCCGGGCAGGGCATGTCCCCCGCATTGCTTATGGGGATATTCGGCAGGAGCTCAGCCTCGCAGGTGGTGAGCAGCCGACGGCTGAGGAGGTGGCGCAGGCGGTCATTCGCATACGGCAGCGCAAGCTGCCGGACTGGCGAGTGCTGGGGAATGCGGGCAGCTTTTTTAAAAATCCGGTGGTGACAGATGCGCTGGCGCAGGCCGTGTGCAGCCAGCACCCGCAGGCGCCCGCCTATCCGCAGCCGGACGGGCGCACCAAGCTGGCGGCCGGCTGGCTGATCGAACAGTGCGGCTGGAAAGGCCGGCGGGAAGGGGCTGTCGGTTGCTACGAAAAGCAGGCACTGGTGCTGGTCAACTACGGGGGCGCCAACAGCAGGGAATTACTCGATTTTAGTGGCCGCATACAGGCGAGTGTACTGGATACTTTCGGTGTCCCGCTCGAACGCGAAGTCAATGTGGTGGGTGTCGGCTGAGGGTAGGGACGTACCGGCAGTCCGGCTTGTTTGTAAGGCTTTCGCCGGGGCAGTGGGGCTCATGTACTTGCACCAAGGTCGCTATAGCATCACAACACTGCATCACACGATATGCCGCCGGTCATCCGATATAGCAGTACATCCATACCAAACGAAATCAAACAACATGCGACAGCAACTTTTCCAGCTTACACTGGTCGTAGCCGATTACGACGAAGCCATTGCTTTTTATACACAAAAACTGGGATTTAGCCTGCTGGAAGATACGGTGCTTTCGCCCGATAAGCGCTGGGTGCGCGTGCAGCCGCCGGGCGCAGCCCCGGACAGCTGCAGCCTGCTGCTGGCGCGGGCAGCCAGTCCCGAACAGCAGCAGGCTGTGGGCCGGCAGACAGGCGGCCGCGTCTTTCTTTTTATGCATACCGATGATCTCCTGCGCGACTACCAGCGGCTGCTGGCGCAGGGCGTGACTATCCGGCGCGGGCCGGTAGAAGAAGCCTACGGCAAAGTGCTGGTATTCGAAGATTTGTACGGTAACCTCTGGGATCTCATCGAGCCCCCCGCGGCTCACTAAAAAAGAAAAGGCGGCCTGCAGGCCGCCTTTTCTTTTTCAGACTTTACTTAAGCGATACTGCTCGTCGGCAGAGTAGTAACCCGGCCCCATCAGCAGCAGGGCGATGTAAGGAATCAAAAAGAGCAGCGCTCCCTCCATTTCCTTGAATGGATCATCGCCATGCACAATAAAAGCAGCCACTGCCATGGTAATGATGAGCGGAACGGTAGCCAGGCGGGTGAACAGTCCCAGCACCACCAGTGCGGCGCAGCCCAGCTCGGCAAAGAGCGCCAGCCAGAGGGAGATCTCCGGCCCCATACCCAGCGGATCCGCAAATTTTATACCGCCCTCGGCACTTAGCCGGGCAACCTTGGGGATGCCGTGGTTGATAAACATGAGCCCGCCAAAGCACAAGCGCAGCAGCAGTAAGGCTATATCTGTTTTCCGTGAAGTCATGGTCGTAGTTTATTTGTCAAGAATACCCTCAGCAACAGCTTCTTCCTGGTAGCCATGCAACTGCACCGGCTTGCGCTCCTTTTTGCGGAGGCGCAAATTCAGAAACTCAACAAAAAGCGAAAAAGTAATCGCAAAATATAGGTAACCCTTAGGAATACTGCCGATCTCCGACCCTGCGATCACGGTATGTCCGAGATGCGCACCTTCGGCGATGAGCATAAACCCAATGAGTATCAGAAACGACAAACCGAGCATCTGAATGGTCGGGTGTTTGTTGACAAAATTGGCAACCGCTGTGGCAAAAAGCATCATGATGAGCACGGAGATTACAACAGCGATGATCATGATGACCAGAGCACCGCTGAGGCCGTTGGTCATACCGACTGCGGTCAGGATGGAATCAAAACTGAAGACGATGTTGATCAGCGTAATCTGAATGATGGCGTTGCTCAGGGTAGAACGCTTAGGGCCGCCGGAGCCATGCTCGAGGGCCTGCTCGCCTTCGAGTTTGTGGTGGATTTCTGTAGTACTCTTGTACAGCAGAAAAACGCCGCCCAACACGAGGATGATACTCTGCCCGGACAGGGCCGTGTCGAAGTAGTCGTTGTGAATTTCGAGCCAGGGTTCTTCCATGGCTACCAGAATGGAAACGCCAAACAGCAGCACGATGCGCATCACCATGGCCAGCACCAAGCCGATATTGGTGGCTTTGGGGCGATCGGCGGGATCAAGCCGGTTGGAGGCAATCGAGATAAAGATGATGTTGTCAATCCCGAGCACAATTTCGAGGAATGTGAGGGTGAGCAAGCTCATCCAAATCGCTGGATTGGTAAGATCAGGCAGCACAAACTCCATGGATGTGAAATGTTTTGAGTGAAAAGTACGATGATGTCAGGTGCGCAAATATACTCACTCACCTGCAATAATGAATATTTTTTCGAGCCGGTAGCCATCTTCATCGGTCAGCACCAGCCGGTGACGGCCGGGCGGCGGCCGCAGCTCCATATTGTGAAAGGTGACGGTATAGCCGAGCTGCTGTTCGTCGAGCTGCCAGAAGATGCGTTTCTCCGGCTGTCGGTGGGCGACGCTGAAGACGGTAGCGGAAGGGCTGCCGTCGGGCAACAGCGGCAGCAGGATTCGTCCCGACTGGCTGGGGTATATCCATTGCATCACCTGCTGGTCGGGATTGCGGGTCTGACAGTCGGGATGCCAGGGGGGGATCCGGCGGTATTCGGGATGGCGTCGCTCGTAGTAGTACTCCAGCAGTGGTGGCAGCACAAACCAGGGCTGTGGCAACGGCTGTTGGGGAGAGATACATTCGGCCGTGACCCGCCAGCGGCCGCTGCTGTCGGTATGTATGCGTTCGTGCCAGGGGCAGGGGCGCGGCAGGGGCGCCTGGTGCACCACTTTTCGCGCCTGGGCGGGGCAGTCGGGTCCCGCGGGATAGCCGCTCTGCCGGCAGATCATGGCCTCGCGCCAGGCATCGTGGGGCGGTTCAAACCAATCATTTCCCTGCTGCGGCAGCAGGTTGAAGAGTTCAAACAAGAGTGGGGCGGCAGCATTGAGGCCTACGAGGCCGGGCCGCCCTTCCCCGTTGGCATTGCCCGCCCACACGCCAATGGCGTAGCGGGCGTCGAGGCCTACCGCCCAGGCATCGCGAAAACCATAGCTGGTACCTGTTTTCCAGGCAATGCGGCGGCTGCCGGGAAATCGCTCCCAGTTGCCTTCCGTGTCGGGTCGCTCGACCTGTGTCATGATGTCGAGCAACATCCAGCCGGCACCGGCGCCAATGCGCAGGGGCTGCGGCTGCCAGTCGGCCGCCTGCGGCTGCGGATCTTCAGAGAGCAGATAGTGGGGCGGGCGCCAGTCATCGGCAGCATACAGGCCTTGTTGCGGGTAGTAATGCCCGACCATGCGGCCCAGGCTGGCATACCAGCCTACGGCTTCCCACAGGCTTACTTCACAGCCTCCCAGGATGAGCGAAAGGCCGTAGTAGCTGGCCGGCTGGCGTATGTGTGAGAATCCCCAGGCGCGAAGCGCATGCCGAAAGCGCTCAGTGCCATAGTTTTGCAAAAGATGCACAAAAGGGACGTTGAGCGAGCGCGCCAGCGCCAGCCGCGCAGCGACGGCCCCCTGATAGTCGCGGTGAAAATTTTCAGGCCTGAAGCCTCCGAAGGAGGCAGGCGCATCGGGCAGCAGGCTTTCGGGCAAAAGCGCCCCTTCCTGCAGGGCCAGGCCCAGCAGCAAAGGCTTGAGGAGGCTGCCCGGGCTGCGGGGCGCGCGGATGATGTCGACCCACGGGCTGTGGGCGGCAGCCAGTTGGGGTGCATTGCCCACATAGGCGAGGGTTCTGCCCGTCTCTACCTCCACGATTAAGGCAGCGGCATTGTAGATAGCGTTGGCGGCCAGTTGCTTTTGCCAACGGCCGACGACCTGCTCTGCCCGCTGCTGCAGCTGCGGGTCGATGGTCAGGCGGAGCCTGCCGGGCCCTTTTTCCTCCCAGGCTCTGTCGAGCAGGTGGGGGAGCAGCCGCGGCAGTGGCCGGGGGGCTGCCGGCAGGGGCTCGGCCTGGGCCAGCCGGCAGCTAAGGCTGTCGAGATGGC
>JAUMBM010000021.1:0-2804 GCA_032115735.1 Saprospiraceae bacterium | reverse complement strand
CTGAGTCCGCTTTACGCACCTTACACGCCCTTGTGGGTTTTCCATGGTACCGATGATAAGGTCGTATACCCCGAACTTTCCCGCCGGATGGTCAACGCCATCCGGGACCAGGATATACCCGTGATCTACACAGAATACCCGGGCGTTGGTCACAACAGCTGGGACAATGCTTTTGCAGAGCCGCTCCTGCTGCCCTGGCTTTTTTCTCATAAAAAATAAAGCCAGCGGCCTATGCCGCCGGCAGGGCGCAACAGCCTGCAGTGGAGACCAGCGACCACTTTAAAAACGGGGCGTAACCGAAAAGCCATACGAGTAGGACGATAAATACCTGTATCATGGGACAGTACAAAATTGAAGAAATTGAGGGCATTGGCCCTGCGTATGGCGAAAAACTTCGCGCTGAGGGCATCAGCCATACCGGGCAGCTGCTCGAGCAGACCAGCACGCCCTCTTTGCGCAAGCAGTTGGCCGAAAAGACGGGCATATCCGATAAGCTGGTGCTTGCCTTTGCCAACAAGGCGGATCTGCTGCGCGTCAAAGGCGTTGGGTCCGAATTTTCTGATCTGCTGGAAGCAGCGGGGGTAGATACGGTAGCTGAGCTTGCCCGTCGCAATGCCGACAACCTTACCCAGAAAATGGGAGAAGTCAACGATGAAAAAAAACTGTGCCGGCGGGCGCCCAACCTCACAGAGGTCAGTGCATGGATTGAGTACGCCAAGGAGCTTCCGCGCGTACTGGAATATTAGACGGCCGGCAAAGCGGCACGGCAGCGTGCGCAACGGGCTGTGAAGGCTCGCTGCGCACGCATTTTTATGCTGCCAATTATGCAGCAATACAGGCTGGCGGCCTTATCTTTGCGCCGTGAATCCGCTACAAGCATTACTCAGACGCTACACCGACGAAGACTCGAGAAGCAGGCGCATTGTGCAGCTTCTGGCTGCCGAGCCTGCAGCTCGCCTGCAGCTGACCGGCCTAACCGGTGCGTTGCCTGCTTTTGTCATTGCTGCCGTGCAGGCACAGGGCAGCCGCAGCCAGCTCATTGTGGCCGCTAATAAGGAAGAGGCAGCCTACCTGCACAATAGTCTCGCAGGTCTCACCGGGGATCAGTCACCACACTTTTTCCCGGACTCCTTCAAGCGCCCCCTCTACTTTGACCAACTGGATACCGGCAACGTCCTCCAGCGAACCGAAACCGTCAACCAGATTACCCAACCTCAGCGGAAGGGGCATCTGATTGTCACCTACCCGGAGGCGCTGCTCGAACAGGTCGTATCCCCCGAAGTACTCGATAAGAGCCGTATCAGCATCTTACAGGGCGAATCACTGGACGTCGACACCCTCATTACTTTTCTGAATGACTACGGCTTCCGGCGGGAGGATTTCGTGTACGAACCAGGTCAGTACAGCATTCGCGGCGGGATTGTCGACGTATTTTCCTACGGCAACGAATACCCTTACCGCATCGAACTCTTTGACGATGAGGTTGAGAGCATCCGGACATTTGACCCCATGACGCAGCTGTCCGTGGCGGGGATCAGCCGGATTTCGCTGGTTCCCAACATCAATACGCGCTTCAAAAGGCATCAGAAAGTATCCCTTTTCAGAATACTGCCTGACCGGACAGCTGTCTGGATCAGCAGTTATGATCAACTGATTGACAGACTTTTGCACTGCTTCGAGCAGGCGAGTGAGTACGCGGACAGTATTACGATACTGGATGAAGATGAGCGGGCAGAAGTTTTTCGCGACCGCGCCTTTGTCCGCCCCGGCGAGACCGTAGATGACTTAAAGAATCTGCCGGTCATCGTCTTTGGCGAACAGCGGCAGGCAAGCTGGCAGCCCGCGGAGACGATTCCCTTTCACAGCAAGCCACAGCCTCCTTTCAGAAAGCAGTTTGAACTGATTATCAACCACCTGCAAGAAAACACTCAGGCAGGTACTGCCAATTATCTTTTTTCTGACAACCCTAAGCAGCTTGAGCGACTGGACGCAATTTTTCATGACCTGGAGGCCCACATAAGCTATCAGCCTGTTTTACAAGCTATTCACGAAGGATTTCTCGACCAGGACCTAAAAATCGCCTGTTATACAGACCACCAGCTGTTTGAACGTTTCCACCGCTACAAGCTCAAGCGCGGATTTACCGCTGATCAGGCGATCAACCTGCGCATGCTTCGCGAGCTGCAGCCCGGTGACTTTGTGGTACATATTGACCACGGCATCGGAAGGTTCAGCGGGCTGGAGAAAATCAACGTCAATGGCCAGGTGCAGGAATCGGTCAGAATTGTTTACAAAAACAACGACCTGCTCTATGTGAGCATCAATGCGCTGCATAAGCTGTCGAAGTACAGCGGTAAGGAAGGAGAGCCCCCTGTACTGGACAAAATCGGTGGGGATGCCTGGCGCAACCTCAAAGCAAAAGCCAAGAAAAAGGTTAAGGATATTGCGGCCGAACTCATCAAGCTGTATGCTCTGCGAAAATCCAGCCAAGGCTATGCCTTTCCGCCCGACAACTATCTGCAGATGGAGCTGGAGTCCAGTTTTATCTATGAGGATACGCCTGACCAGCTCAAGGCTACGCTGGATGTCAAAGCCGATATGGAAAAGCCCCACCCTATGGATCGGCTGATTTGCGGTGACGTAGGTTTTGGCAAAACGGAAGTGGCTATCCGCGCAGCTTACAAGGCCATTTTGGGCGGCAAACAAGTAGCGGTACTGGTGCCTACCACCATTTTGGCACTGCAGCATTACAGAACCTTCAGCGAGCGACTCGGTTCTTTCGGTGCCTCCATTGATTACCTCAA
>JAUMBM010000020.1:0-3753 GCA_032115735.1 Saprospiraceae bacterium | reverse complement strand
TTGATGATGGTCGTTATGTTGTTTTCGATAGTGATATCGCGGATGAGCTCATCAATCACGATCGAGGTTTTAGGATCGAGGCCCGAGTTGGGCTCGTCGCAAAACAGATAGGAAGGCTGCAGTACAATAGCACGGGCAATACCCACCCGCTTTTGCATGCCACCACTGATCTCCGAAGGATACTTGTTATTGGCACCCGCCAGATTGACCCGCTCGAGGCAAAAATTGACCCGATCGAGTTTCTCCTTAGCCGTTTTTTTAGTAAACATATCCAGCGGGAAGCGCACATTCTCTTCGACCGTCATAGAGTCGAACAGCGCCGAGGCCTGAAAAAGCATGCCCACCTTCATGCGCATATTGCGCATATCCTTGCGGTTGAGCTCAAAAAAATTGATATCGTTGTAGAAGACCTGCCCGGAGGTAGGCTGGAAGAGACCGACCAGCAGCTTGAGCAGTACGGTCTTACCGGCACCGGAGCGGCCTATGATAAGATTGGTGTGCCCGCTGAAAAACTCAGTCGTAATGCCTTTGAGGACCTCCTGCTGGTCGAATTGTTTGCGTATGTCTACAGTTCTGATCATGGTTTCCGGATTTTACTAAGTAAACAAAGCAGCGATGAGATAATCGAACAACAGGATCAATATATCACTGAATACCACAGCATTGGTGCTGGCTTTACCCAGCTCAATGCTGCCACTTTTGACAAAATAGCCCTGATAGCAGGACACGGAAGTGAGCAGGAAGGCAAACACCACCGCCTTGATGAACATCAGCCGTATGTTGAAAGGCAGAAAGAATGAGCGGATCCCCAGGATATATTCGGCATCCGACAGCAAACCGGTAGGTACGGAAGCTACATAGCCACCAACGATACTCAGGAAGGCGGCAATCGCAACCAGCATAGGAATGACAATAACAGCGGCGATAAGCTTGGGCAGCACCAGAAAGCCGGGGGTATTGACACCCATGATTTCCATCGCATCGATATGCTCCTTTTGTCGCATACCACCCAACTCGGAAGCAAGGTTGGAACCAACTTTACCAGCCAGTACGAGGCAGGTGATGGTGGGCGCCAGTTCTATGATAGTGATGTCGCGAACGATATAGCCTATATAATAGCGGGGGACAAAGCTTTCCTGCAGCTGGTAGGCAAACTGGACGGAGGTCACGGCGCCGATGAAGATGGCAATCAGCATGACGATGACCAGCGAGCCAACACCAATATCAAACATCTGCCGGGTAATCTCCCGGTAATACATGACATGGTTTTCGGGTTTGCCCAGCGTTCGGCCCAACAGCTGAAAATATCGGCCTACATGGAATAAAAAACGAGTTATTATCATTTCTTTTGCAACTGGTTCGTACCGGCCGTACATTCCGGTGTGCAAAGTTAGCCAAAAGATTGGGTAAAATGAAAAAAGCTATGCAGCAGAGCATCGCAATAAGCGGTGGAAGCAGAGGGATTGGCAGGGCGGTGGCCGAAAAATTTGCGGCCCACGGGTTTACGATTGCCGTTGCGGCCCGGGGTTCAGAGGAGCTTGTGCAGTTGCAGGCTTACTGGCGTCTGCACTTCCCGCAGTCGAGACTACTGGTATGGGCGGCAGACTTGTCAACAGAGGCGGGGGTCGCAACTTTTGCCGACGGTATAGGCGAAGCCCTGGGCAGTCCCGGGCTGTTGTTGCACAACGTGGGCAGCTTTGCTGTGGGCGGTATCGACGAGGCCGGCGATCCGCTGGCTGCCCTGCTGGCTCTCAATGTGCTGGCCGCTGACCGCCTCACCCGGCGATTACTACCCGGTATGCGGCAGGCAGGCAGTGGCCATATCATGACCATAGGATCGGTAGCCGTGCTGGATATGCCGGTGGGGGTAGAAAATTACACCATTAGTAAGTATGCCCTGCAGGCCTGGCACCATACGCTCGAGCGGCAGTTGGCAGGCACACCCATAAGGACAACGCTGCTGCAGCCCGGCGCCACCTACACCAGCTCGTGGGAAGGAGAGGAGGTCGATCCTGCGCACTTGCTGAGCCCCCGGCAGGTGGCGGAGGCGGTATGGCAGGCATGGCAGGCAGGCGGCAGCCTGCGCGAATTGGTGCTTCGGCCAACCTTGTAGCAGTCTGATTGTTACATACCGATGGCCATCGGCCGACTAATATTGTTACTAACCAACCATTACCGTATGCCTACTTACCTCATCACGGGCGCCAGCCGTGGTATCGGCTATGATACAGTCCTTGCATTAGCCAAACAGCCGGATGTGTGCCTGCTGGCCGTCAGCAGGGATGCCGACCGGCTGCAGCAGCTTGCGACAGCCTGTAAGCAGGTCAATCCGCAGGCAGCCGTATACACGCTGGCGCACGATATCGCCCTGGGCGATGCCCGTGTGCTGGCCAGCTGGGCAGCCGCTTTTGGCCCCATCGACGGCCTCCTCAACAATGCAGGCCTGCTCATCAACAAGCCGTTTGCGGAGCTGAGCGATGACGACTGGCAGCGCACCTTTGCCGTCAATGTTTTTGGCCCCGCCCGCCTCCTGCAGGCACTGCTGCCCTCGCTGGCGCAGCCGGCGCATGTAGTCAACATTGGCAGTATGGGGGGCTTTCAGGGGAGCAGCAAGTTTCCGGGCCTTTCGGCCTACAGCGCCAGCAAAGCTGCGCTGGCAAGCCTCACCGAATGTCTGGCTGAGGAGGGCAAAGAGCAGCAGCTGCGCGTCAATGCACTGGCGCTGGGCGCCGTGCAGACAGAGATGCTGGCCGAGGCTTTCCCGGGCTATCAGGCGCCCGTCAGCAGCGCCGATATGGGGGGCTTTGTAGCGTGGTTTTTGCAGCATGGGCATAAGTTTTTTAATGGAAAAATATTGCCCGTGTCTGTGTCTACGCCCTGATCAGTCGGGAAAGCAGGGATTTTGTGTCGCCGCAGCTGCGGCGACACAAAATCACGTTCCGAAGTTTCTTTTGGTGGTGAAAGCCACCAAAAGAAACTTCATGCCCGCCTCCCAGGAGGTAAAATTTGCGCAAGTGAGATTTTTATAGCAATTTTACAGTTGTCGGGGCAATCAACCCGATAGGAGTTCATGGCTATAAAAGTGCTGGTAATCAGCAGTTATGATGATAATTACAACGCTGTCAGGCCCGAGGGAGAGCTACTTATAGGCCTGCAGCAGGCTGGCCTCGACCTGCATATCATGACACAGGGGGAGGCTCCTTTTACAGAGCGCTTCCGCGCTTCCGGCCTGCGGGTCATAGATTTTCATCCGAAAAAAAAATTTGATGGCGCGGCTGTTCGTCGCATTCGGGCAGAATTGATTGCCGGTCAGTATGATATACTATATCTGTGCAATAACAAAGCCATCGCCAATGGCTTGCGGGCAGCCTGGCGGCTGCCGGTGAGGGTGATCACTTACCGCGGATACGCGGGGCATGTGGACTGGTGGGATCCCAGTGTCTACCTCACCCACCTGAGCCCCCGCATCGACTATGTCGCCTGCGTGTCGGAGGCTGTGCGAAAGACTTTTCAGCACCAGCCCTTCTTTGATGGCAGCAAGGCAGTGACGGTGGGCAAAGGGCATAATCCCGCCTGGTATGCAGGGGTGGCGGCAGCAGACCTGGCGGAGTTCGACTTGCCGCCCAATGCCATCGTAGTCGGCACAGTGGCCAATGCCCGAAAAATTAAGGGCATTGATGTGCTGGCCGAAGCGCTGCGGTATGTGTCGGCGGAGTTGCCGGTATATGTGCTGTTTATCGGCAGAAATCTGGA
>JAUMBM010000019.1:0-2704 GCA_032115735.1 Saprospiraceae bacterium | reverse complement strand
GGAAGCCGGCGGCCACGGGTGAGGGCCGCTTTGGCAAGTGGCTGGAGAACCTGCAGGACTGGAACCTGAGCCGCTCGCGCTACTGGGGTATACCGCTGCCGATCTGGCGCAATGCCGATGGCAGCCTCGAGCGCTGCATCGGCAGCATGGCGGAGCTGCGCGAAGCGGCAGCAGCAACGGCAGCGCTGCTGCAGGCTGAGGCCGTCAGCAGCCGGCTGACGGCTGCCGAACGGGCAGCCATCGCCGAGGGCTGCCGACTGGTTGAGCAGCCAACTTTTGACCTGCACCGGCCCTACATCGATCAGCTCATCCTCCTGAGTGAGGATGGTCAGCCTATGTATCGGGAGACGGATCTGGTCGATGTTTGGTTCGACTCAGGCTCTATGCCGTATGCTCAGTGGGGACTGGATCTGGAGAAGCTGCGCCGGGGGGATGAAAGACCCTTCAAGCAGCCTTTTGATAAAAGTTATCCGGCAGATTTTATCGCAGAGGGCGTTGACCAGACGCGCGGTTGGTTTTATACCCTGCATGCCATCGCTGTGATGTGCTTTGATTCAGTGGCCTACCGCAACGTAGTGTCCAATGGCCTGGTACTCGACAAGCAGGGCAATAAAATGTCCAAGTCGAAAGGCAATATCGTTGATCCTTTTAGTACGCTCAACACCTATGGCGCCGATGCCACGCGCTGGTATATGTTGTCCAATGCACAGCCTTGGGACAACCTGAAGTTTGACCTGGATGGTGTCATGGAGACGCGTAACAAGCTCTTTGGTACACTCTACAATACCTACAACTTCTTTGCTATGTACGCCAACCTCGACAACTGGGTGATGGATGAGCAAGGGTTGATAGCAGTGGCAGAAAGGCCGGAACTCGACCGATGGATTATCTCCAAGCTCAACAGCCTGGTGGCCGCTTATGGAGAAGCCATGGATGATTACGAGCCTACCAAGGCTGCCAGACTGATAGAAACATTTGTTGATGAGCACCTTAGCAATTGGTATGTGCGGCTGTCACGTCGTCGTTTCTGGCGGGGAGAGCTGAGTGCTGATAAAGTGGCGGCTTACCAGACGCTGTATGAATGTCTGACCGTCACCAGCCAGCTCATCGCCAGCCTTGCGCCTTTCTTTGGCGACTGGCTGTATCGCAACCTGACGGAACCCGTACGGGCACAGCAGGGAGAACGCGAAGGTTTCCTGTACAGGGACTCTGTGCATCTCACTGATCTGGCCAAGGCTGTACCTGCGCATATCGATCTGGCACTTGAAAAACGTATGGACTACGCGCAGCGAATTTGTTCGCTTGCCTTTAGCATCCGTAAAAAGGAAAAAATCAGGGTCCGGCAGCCGCTCAGCACCCTGCTGCTGCCTGTGCTGGATGCCTCTTTCATCGCCGAAGTATCGGGCGTGAAAGAGCTGATACAATCAGAGATTAATGTCAAGCAGGTTGAGTATCTTACCGATGCTTCCGGTTTGCTCAAAAAATCGGCCAAAGCCAACTTTAAAACGCTGGGGTCGAAGCTCGGTAAAGACATGAAGGAGGTAGCTGCCCGGATTGCAGGACTCAGCAATGAGGAGATTAATGCGCTCGAGAAAACAGGCAGTCTCTCTATGGCGGTCGACGATAAAACCTACGAAATAGGTCCGGAAGATATTTTGGTCAGCACGGAAGACCTGCCCGGCCTGAAGACTGCCTCCGACGGGGAGTTGACGGTAGCGCTCGATCTGGCCCTCAGCGAAGAACTGCTGGCAGAGGGTACGGCGCGTGACCTGGTGAACCGAATCCAAAATCTGCGCAAAGAGCTGGACCTGAATATCACCGACCGCATACGGGTAGCGATTGAACAACATCCTGCGGTCGTGGCCGCTGTCACACAGTTTGGCGATTATATCCGGGGCGAGGTACTGGCAGAAGAGCTGGCATGGGCAGATTCGCTGCCCGATAACCAAGTTGAGCTCTCTGATGAGGTTAGCTTAGGGATACGTGTACATGTGCTGTAGAAAAGCCGTTTTTTCATTGGCAGCCTAAGGCTGCCAATGAAAAAAGTTGTCACAACATTTTTGCTGCCTACATAAGCAGGCAGCAAAAATGTTGTGACAACCACTCAACAAGCAAGGATCGAACTACTTGTTGGGAATGGTAAGCACCTGGCCGGGCTGAATCAGGTCCGGGTTCTTGAGAATGTCTTTGTTCGCATTGAAGATTACCATGTACGCATTAGCGTCGTCATAGTAATGCTTGGCAATTTTTGACAGGGACTCACCTGACTTTACCGTATGCTTATGGTAGTAGTCGGTATGTGCTACCTTGATATCGGCTGCGATATCTGATGGATTCTCCCCGCCAATTTCTTTGATTTTATCCCACAACAGGTTTTTTTCATACTGTGTCTGGGTTGTACCCCCAATATGAAGCTTGCCGTCTTTTTCTTCGACATGGCCATTGGTTACCTGGAGATCCTCGCCCAGGCGAAGCACAGCGCGATATTTTTCTTGAAGAGCCATAAGAAGCAAATTTATTGTTTAATTAATATTCAAAATACAAGTAAGTATTTGGCACGTCTGTCGCAAAGATAGGGTTTGCTGGCAACAAAAAAAGGCTCCTTTGCGATAATCCATCAAAAAGAGAAGGAAAGCTTTATTTTTGTGGCGATGGCTGTTGGCATCTGACGGTGCTGCCGGAGACTTATCTGGCTGCCGAAGCA
>JAUMBM010000018.1:0-3421 GCA_032115735.1 Saprospiraceae bacterium | reverse complement strand
CCGAGGGGGTCGACCGCGTGCGCTCTTTCGTCTTCAATCCGCGGCTCGATACACCTCTGCTTCGACCCAAACTCGGCGACAGCGCCGGCGTCTTCGGCGCCGCCATGCTCGTCAAAAATCTGTTGCCGTCATGAGAATACTGCTGTTGGGACTGTGGGTGGGGCTGTGGCTGTCATCCTGCGCGACTGTCCGGACAAAGTCTGCTGCTGAGGCGCCGGCCATCGACAGCGCCCGCTGGGTACTCGACCGTACCCTTGCATATCACGGGGGGCAGCAGTACTACGATGCAGACCTGAGTTTTGTAGCGCGCAACCGCACGTACAAGGCTCGTTTTGATTCTACAGGCTTCCGCTATGAGCGAAGGCTGCGCATGATGAACCAGGAGGCAGTAGACGTCGTTGACCCCAACGGCTTCCGTAGGGAAGTAGACGGGGGGCAGATACGCATGGCGCCGGGCGACCGGGAGGAATCTTCTTTCTCACTGGGACAGGTGATGCTATTCGCTTTTTTTCCGCACTTTCTGCGCGATTCCATGGTAGAGGCCCACTATCTGGGCACCTACCGTTTCAGGCCGGAGGGTAAGCTGTATTACCGTGTGGGCTTTCATTTCAGCAAGTACTGGGCGGGCTTTTCAGCAGAGGAGGAGTACCTGTGCCTGATAGATACCTCTACTTTTGCGCTGGCTTATATAGCCTATACATTTAAGCGCAATGGCGGTGGCGCCCGCCTGCTGGAGGTCAGCGGGCTCATCGAGGAGGGCGGCATCCGCCTGCCTGTCTACAATAGTTATGTGCCTGAAGGCGTTGAACACTATCTGCCGCTGCTGCTGGACAAATATGGCAGGGGCGAGTTGGGTGCTCCTATACCTGTGGTACACAGTGAATTCAAGCGGCTGAACGGAAGTTGATGAGCAGCGGCGGGGCGCAGGCGCTACCGCCGGGCGCAAGCCGCTATTTTTTTAAAAAAAAGCCTCTTCAGGAGAGGTTACCTGCAGCATTCCACGGCGGCCACAGCCGGCGTGGAATGGAGTTATTTTTGCCGCCGGAAGCGGCGAAAATAAACACTAAACAGCTTTTGCAACATGGCACAGCACACACTACACAGACCCCAAATCCGGCAGGCAGCCTTCTGGATGATGGTCCTGGTGATTACGACTGCCTTTTTTGGCATGATCAAACCCTTCCTGCTGACCGTATTCTGGTCGGTATTGCTGGCGGTGGTTTTTCAACGGACCAACCGCATCATACGCTGGCGGCTGGGCGGTAAAGAAAATCTCGCAGCCCTGCTGACGGTATTGCTGGTAGCCGTCATGGTGGTATTGCCGGTAATGCTCGTCTTTTCGGCACTGGTCAATCAGAGCATGGGGATATACAAGGAGATAGAGACGGGCTACTGGAATCCTGCTCAGTTCATTGATGTATTTGAGCAGGAACTGCCCCGCCTGGGTGAATGGCTCAGTAAGATCGGCTATACGCCCGAGCGACTTAAAGAAGATCTGAGTGCATTGGTGCTGCGAATGACGCGTCTGCTGGCAGAGCAGGCATTGGCGTATACCCAGAATGCTATTGTCGTGATAGGAGAATTTTTTGTGATGCTGTACGTCTTATTTTTCTTCCTGCGCGACGGCAACAAGATCATTCGCGCCATCGTCCACTCCCTGCCGTTTGGCAATCGCTGGGAGTATGTGGTCATCAATCGCTTTGCGAGTGTATCGCGGGCGACACTCAAGGGAACACTGATTGTGGCAGTTGTACAGGGCAGTATCGGGGGCATCATGTTTGGCCTGCTGGGCATTAAGGGCTATATTTTTTGGGGTGTCATCATGATACTGCTTTCGTTGCTGCCGGTGGGGGGTAGTGCCATCGTGTGGTTTCCTGCCGCTATTTATCTGTTTATCACCGGGCAGGCGGGGCCGGCTATTTTGCTCACGGTAGTGGGGGCTTTGGGGATTGGTCTGATCGACAATGTGTTGAGACCTATACTGGTAGGGCGTGATACCCAGATGCCCGACTACATGGTGCTCATATCAACCCTGGGGGGTATCGGCTGGTTTGGGCTTACCGGTTTTGTGCTGGGGCCGGTCATTGCCGCCTTGTTTATGACCTGCTGGGAAGTTGCCGGCCGCGACTTTGGCGGCAGCGACGCGTGATGGGTTGCGGGCAGCCGGTTGGAAGCACAGTGCGGGGAGTCTGCTGCTGTGTACAAAGCCAGCGAGCAGAAATCCCGGGGATGTCGGCTCACTACCATACCCAAAACAATCGGCTGCAAGCCCTGTTGAATCAATCGGATATCGGTTCACTATCGTACCCAAAACCCGCCAATGCAGCGCATACTAATCGTATCTATGTCTGACACATTATGCATGACCATATATTATTTGACTTACCACCAGTCCTAGCCCCCTTTCCGGACAAGCCCGGTTTTGCTGCCCATCGCGATGAACGTACGGGAGATATTAGCGTTCAACTGCCGGAGGCCGAGCTGCTGTTTGTGCCCTCCTTTTTACCCGCCCCGACAGCCGATGCGCTGATCGAGGCCATGCTGGCCAATGCCGACCTGCCGGTAGCAGGCACCGACTGGCTGTCCGTAGATCCGCAGCAGGTAAGCTGGAAAAATATACAGTGGCAGCGCGACCATATACGCATGTTTGGAAAAATGGTAGCCGTACCCCGCTTTTCGGCCTGGTACGGAGACGAAGGGAAATCGTATACTTACTCAGGGCTCAAGCTCAACCCGCACCCCTGGAATGATCTCTTAAGCGGCTTGCGACAGGGAGTGGAGCAACGGACGGGCTGCGCCTTCAACAGTGTCCTGCTGAACTGGTATCGCGATGGCACGGACTCTATGGGCTGGCATGCGGATGACGAGCCGGAGCTCGGTCCGAATCCCGTGATTGCCTCCGTCAATCTGGGTGCCAGCCGCCGCTTCCTCATGCGCCGCAAGGACGACCACCAGTGTAAGTGGGAGCTGGCGCTCACCCACGGCAGCCTGCTGCTGATGCGCGGGCGCATGCAGCACTTTTGGCAGCATGCCATACCGAAGGAGAAAAAAATAGGATCTTTGCGGATCAACCTCACCTTTCGGACCATTTGCTAATCAAAAATTGCCAATATATGTCAAAAGCCATCATCGAATGTGTGCCTAACTTTAGTGAAGGCCGCGATCCTGCGGTCATTCAGGCCATCACCGATGCCATAGCCGCAGTCGGAGGCGTCGAGCTGCTCGATGTAGATCCGGGCAAAGCTACCCACCGGACCGTCGTCACTTTTGTGGGTGGGCCGGAGGCCGTTATAGAAGCTGCCTTTCAGGGGATTAAGCAGGCAGCTGCCCGCATTGATATGCGCAGGCACAAAGGCGAGCACCCGCGCATGGGTGCTACGGATGTGTGCCCGTTGATACCGGTGAGTGGTATAACGCTCGA
>JAUMBM010000017.1:0-3213 GCA_032115735.1 Saprospiraceae bacterium | reverse complement strand
GGAGTTCCCTGAGCTGCGAAACCTCCAAAATTATGCAGTCAACAGGGCTACCCTCGAACTCACCATGGATTTGCTGGCGGTAGATGACACAGCTAAGTATAAGTTGCCTCCGCAGCTTGTGCTGATCAAGCGCAATGCCACAACCGGCAACCTGGATGTGATTCAGGATGTGAGCATCTCTACCGATCTGGCTTTCCACGGCGGCCGAAAGTCGGTGAAAGACGGACTTACCCGCTATGAACTCAATATTCCGTTCCATCTTCAGTATATGCTGGAGGGAACTCAGCCAGAAAAATTGTATCTTGCCATCTCACCCGTAGGTAGTACGCCCAACAGGCTTGTGCTCAGGGGAAGTGGCCGGTCTGATTCGCCCGTCCGATTAAAATTGGCGCTCACCTCTATACAGTAATTTCGCTCATCCCATCCGGTAATCCACAATTCACCCAGTGAAGTTGTAAGAAAAAGCCAGCGCGCGGATATGGACACCCATGACCGCGCGCTGGCTTGCGCACATAACATTAACAAATTAAAAATTGACCCATGTGTGGAATTGTAGCTTATCTGGGCCATCGGGAGGCCTACCCTATTTTGCTGAAAGGACTCAAAAGGCTTGAATATCGCGGCTATGACAGTGCCGGCGTCGCCTTATTGGATGATTCTTTGAAGATTTATAAGAAAAAAGGCAAGGTACAGGAAATGGCCGACTTTGTCGGTAGCGATACCCAGCCGGCCACGCAGGGTATCGGCCATACGCGCTGGGCTACCCATGGTGTACCAGATGATATCAATGCGCATCCCCACGCTTCTTCCGACAATCGCCTGGTGCTGGTACACAACGGTATCATCGAAAATTATGCGCCGCTGAAGCAGGCGCTGCAGGCACAAGGGCATGTTTTCGTCAGTGAAACAGATACCGAAGTACTGGTACACCTTATAGATGCGGTTAAAAGTCGCGACGTGCTTTCGCTGGAGGAGGCTGTCCGGATCGCACTTACAGAGGTTGAGGGGGCTTATGCCATTGTCGTAATGGATCGGGATGATCCCGGGAAGATTGTGGCCGCCCGCAAAGCCAGCCCTCTGGTCATTGGACTCGGGGATGACGAGTTTTTCCTGGCTTCTGATGCTACGCCTATTGTAGAGTATACCAAGCGGGTCGTGTATCTCGAAGACGGACATATTGCTGTTATTACCCTCGCCAACGGACTTCAGCTGCGCAGCATTGCCAGCAACAATGTGGAGCTGCCGTACATACAGGAGCTGGCACTGCAGATAGAGGCCATCGAGAAGGGAGGGTATGACTACTTCATGCTCAAGGAAATCTACCAGCAGCCGCAGACCATCGCCGATGCTATGCGGGGGCGCCTGAATGCGCAGGAAGGCTGGATCAAGCTGGGAGGCGTCGAGGAGCACGCAGCGCGTATCCTCGGTGCCAATCGTTTTATCATCGTAGGTTGCGGCACCTCCTGGCATGCCGGCCTGATTGGTGAGTACCTGTTTGAGGATCTCGTCCGCATCCCGGTAGAGGTCGAGTATGCATCCGAATTTCGCTATCGAAATCCTGTTCTGTCTGCCAATGACGTAGTCATCGCCATCAGTCAGTCAGGGGAGACTTCCGATACTATGGCTGCCATCGAATTGGCCAAGTCTCATGGGGCATTGGTATACGGGGTTGTCAATGCAGTCGGTTCTTCGATTGCCCGTATGACAGATGCAGGCTCCTATATCCACGCAGGCCCCGAAATAGGCGTTGCCTCCACCAAAGCGTTTACAGGTCAGGTGACACTCCTGACCATGATGGCGCTGCACCTGGCACACCTGAAGGGGACCATCACGCCAACCTACTTCCAACAATTGCTGGAAGAATTGGCCGCTATACCGCAAAAAGTGGAGAAAGTCCTGCAAAGTAACGCTTTAATTAAGTACATTGCATCCGAAATAAAAGACCGACACAACGCACTCTATCTGGGCAGGGGATACAACTTCCCCGTAGCACTGGAGGGCGCGCTGAAACTGAAAGAGATTTCGTACATTCATGCAGAGGGCTATCCCGCCGCTGAAATGAAACACGGTCCTATCGCGCTTATCGATGAGCAGATGCCCGTGGTCGTAATGGCCACCAACGAGAGTGCCTACGATAAGGTGGTGAGCAATGTACAGGAGGTGAAAGCAAGAAAAGGTTATGTAATTGCTATCGTTAATGAAGGCGATACGGTGATGAGCCAGATTGCCGATCAGGTGATTGAAATTCCGCAGACACTGGAGCCGCTGACACCCCTTATCTCTTCGATACCTTTGCAGTTGTTGTCCTATCACATTGCCGTATTGCGCGGCTGTGATGTAGACCAGCCCCGCAATCTGGCAAAATCGGTCACTGTTGAATAATTGAAAATGTCTTCTTTACGTACTATGGCCAACAAGCGAGTAGAAATTGACTGGAGTGATGAGTACAACTCTTCGCAAAGCCAGATAACCATAACCGAATACGGGCGAAATGTTCAAAAATTGGTTGAACATGCCAAATCCATCGCCAATCCTGCCGAGCGTCAGGCTTTTGCTGAGCGAATCATCTGGCTCATGCAGCAGATATCGCCACAAAGTCGCAATGTCGAGGATTACAGAGAAAAGTTGTGGAAACACCTATTTCGCATCGCTGACTACGGACTGGAGGTGTCTCCGCCCGAAGGAATCGTTGTCAAACCCGAGGACGCCAAAAAACACCCGGAAAAGGTTCCTTACCCGGAATCACAGGCGCAGTTCAGGCACTATGGGCACAACGTGCAGCGTATGATTCAGCAGGCACTCGAAATGCCGGAAGGTCCCAAAAGGGATGGTTTTATCGCGGTCATAGGAGCTTATATGAAGCTTGCTTACAAAACATGGAACAGAGAGCACTATGTCAGCGATGAGGTGATCAAGTCTGATCTGGCAAATCTCTCAGGAGGGCAGATTGTCATTGACGATGCTGTTTCGCTGGATGATTTGGCTGCACCCAATGGCAAAAAGCGTGTAGCAGGTAAACAGCATGGCGGCGGTAACCAGCAACGCCCCAACTTTCAGCAGCAGGGTTCTTTTCAGCAAAGGGGGGGACGGATGCGACAGCAGCAGCACCCGGGTAAGCGGCACAAAAAATAAGTTTTTTACTGGAATTTTATTGAAAATAGTTTGCCGCCCTTCGCGGCAAAACAGAGGCTATTCCGGATGTTCTTTGGCGGC
>JAUMBM010000016.1:0-9760 GCA_032115735.1 Saprospiraceae bacterium | reverse complement strand
AGCATCGTCATCAGTTCGTGCGAATCCGGCAGTCCGCTCACAAACAAGGATATCTTCTCACGCTGTATCTTTTCCTCCTGCCCTGCACCCACTTTGCCCATGAGCAGAAAAATCAGCGGGTAGATAAAAAAAGGCATCAGGATCACCAGAAACAGCATGCGCTTATCGCGCAAAATTTCGCGCATTTCTTTCGTAAAAATTGTCAGTATCATCTGGCAAGATTATCTTTAAAAAATTCATTGAACTCGCCGGGCACAGGCCCCGGCTGCCTTACAGCCAGCTTCAGCTATAGGCAGGATTTACCAGTCTGAAAAAAGCGTCGTGCAGGCTGCCCGCCTGCTGCTGTGCCATGAGTTGCGCGGGTGGGCCATTAAAAACCAGTTGTCCCTCATGAATGACAAGGATACGCTGACACAAGCGGCTGACCTCATCCAGCTGGTGAGTTGAAAACAACACCGCCTTACCCAGCTCCTGCGCCTGTCGCTGCATAAAACGCAGAATAAGTTCGCTTGCCATGATATCGAGTCCCGTTGTGGGTTCATCCAGCACAATCACTGCCGGGTCATGGATGACAGTACGAGCAATAGATACGCGCTGCTGCTGTCCTGTAGACAACTTCTCACAAAAGCGGTCGGCGAAATCGCTGATTGCAAAGTCAGTTGCCAGTTGCTGCACCCGACCAGACAATACTGCAGCATCGACCCCATACAATTTGCCGAAGTACGTAAGTAGCTCCAGCGGTTTCAGCCGCCGGTAAAGTGCCATGTCGCCGGTCAGAAAGCCCAGCCTCGCTCTGGCGGCAGATTTATGCGTCCGCAGGTTGGTGCCCGTGATATGCACTTCACCTTTATCCGGAGACAGCAGGCCTGCCAGCATACGCAGCGTGGTTGTCTTACCTGCCCCATTAGGCCCAAGTAATCCTACCAGTTCGCCCGGATACAATTCAAAGCTTATATCCTTTACTATCTCTTTACCCTCGAATGACTTGCTGAGACCTTCAGCACTAATGATAGGTTGTTGCATGCAGATCTTGTTGGTTTTCGTAAAAAAATGACTTACGCTTGTACTTTAGAACAGTAGCTGTTGGAAGAAACAACAAACTATCTCTTCCTGTCGCGTATTTTTTGAGAAATTTATAGTCCAAAAATACAGTCGCAAGCGATGAGCCGCCAAAAATAATCGACAAGTGTACCCAGAAGCGATACCCAGAGTTGCTACAAACGGCCCGGGGCAAGTTTATTATTCTTTAATCCGGCGAAATAATGTCGCCAGCCAAGCAAGCGATTAACTGATACGACTGCAAGCCCAAAAACCCCTTATCTTTGGAACCAGTAATATTACAACAACCAATACATATGACTATAGTCAGACTCATCATTCTTGTCGCGCTGGCGGCGGCGTTCCGACTTGGTGCACAGCCGGTTGATGCTCGGCTGGCGCCCACACAACGCCCCATTGAGGCCATTGGCAGTTACCCCCTGCCCCCATTGGACAACAAACAGTTACAGGCTGCGGAAGCAGCAAGGCGAGGTCCCGGGATAGCACCTCGCTTCGCAGAAACCATAGAAGTTGCCCTTCGGCCCGACACCCACGGCAGTTGGGAGCTGTTGCCCGACGGCCGCGAAGTATGGCGACTGCGCATACAGTCACCGGGCGCGCACTCACTCAACCTCGGTTTTTCAGCCTACACCATGCCCGCCGGTGGCAGTTTAATTCTGTACCAAGCCAAGGGCAAGGAAGTCATCGGCCCCTTTACCCCTGCTGACAATGAGGAGCATGCCGAATTATGGACGCCCATACTCCCTGGTGACGATCTGGTAGTAGAAGTGCAGCTGGCAGCCGGCACCCGATCTGAACTCGACCTGCAAATCAAGACCGTCAACCACGACTTTTTGGGTTTTTCGCTGCTCATGTCGGGCTCCTGCAACCTCGACGTCATCTGCGGTGCTGAAGACGGCTGGGGCATTGTTGATCAATACCGCGACATTATACAGTCGGTAGCTGTTATTGGCCTCAACGGGAACACCTTCTGTACAGGTTTTCTGGTCAACAACACCCGGCAAGACTGTCGACCATTCTTTATGACTGCCAATCACTGTGGCATCAATGCAGGCAACTCGCCTTCACTGGTAGTATACTGGAACTACATCAACAGTGTATGCCGGCAGCCCGGCAGCCCCGCCAGTGGTGCGCCAGGTGACGGCTTGCTCACTGATTTTAACACCGGCTCCATCTTCAGAGCAGCGCACGCTCCCTCCGACATGACGCTGGTGGAGCTTGACGACCCGGTCTCCCCTACTGCCGATGCCTTTTTTGCCGGCTGGTCGGCCGTCAATACTCCTGCGCAAGACACCATTATATGTGTACACCATCCGAGCACCGACGAGAAACGCATAAGCTTTGAATTTGACGGAACCTATGTCGGCAACTGGGGATCGGGCAGCACGCCTGTGCCCACTGGCAACCATCTCATTGTGGCCGACTGGGATATTGGCACCACCGAGGGAGGCTCATCCGGTTCCCCTCTTTTCAATAGCCGCAAGCAAGTTATCGGGCAGCTCCACGGAGGAGCTGCCTCCTGTGGCAACAACGCCTACGACAGTTATGGCTGGATGTACACCTCCTGGGAAGGCGGCGGCAGTCCGCAAAGCCGCCTGAAAGACTGGCTGGATCCTGACAACAGCGGGCAGCTGGAGCTTGATGGCCGTTATCAGTTGCAGTGCAGCTACTATGTGCTGGCTGATCCTCCGGCTGCATCGCTCTGTGCTCCGGACTCAGTGACCTTTCAGCTAACTGTCGGTGAGACCTTTACAAACAGTGTCAGCCTTAGCTTCCAGTCGCAGCCCGAGGGCCTTGCGCTGTTGCTCAGCGATACCACGGCAGCTCCTGGTGCCCTCCTGAGTCTTCGCGTAAGCGGTACTGAAAATGTACCCAGCGGCACTTATCTACTCAACCTGCAGGCCACTGACGGCAGTAATACAGCCGTAACGACCCTGGTGCTGAACATCACCAACGGCATTCCTGCAGCGGTAAGCCTGCTTGCTCCGCTGGATGCTGCAAGCGACCAACCCTTGTCCAACCAGCTCGTATGGCAAGCTACCGATGGAGGCAGCAGCTATGACTGGCAATTCAGCGACACACTCACCTTCAGTCAGTTGCTGGCATCGGGCACAGGCGTAGCCCAGACAAATGCCATAACCCCGCCCCTTGAAGTCCTGACTACCTACTACTGGCGGGTGAGAGCCAACAACCTGTGCGGAAGCGGAGAATGGTCGCCAGTATACTCTTTCACTACCGGCGAACAGCTCTGCCTCAACTTAGCCTCTGCCAATGTTCCTCTTACCATCTCTTCATCAGGCAGCCCCACGGTTAACTCTGTACTGTCTGTTGGACTACCGGGCAACATACTGTCTATCAAATTAGTAGACCTCAACATCCAGCACACCTACATAGGAGACCTCAGCGCTACCCTCACCTCCCCGACAGGTACAACCATAGAGCTTTTCAACCGCCCCGGCACGACAGGCGCAGGGTTTGGCTGTGACGGTGAGGACATTCTGGTCACCTTTGACGATGCTGCTTTCAACAATGCGGCTGCTTTCGAAAATGCCTGCGGCAGTAACAGCCCTTCCATAGAGGGCAGCTATCAGCCCATACAGGCTTTGGCCGCCTTTGCGGGCCAGCCTGCTGCAGGCGAGTGGAGGCTCTCCATCAGAGACAATGCCTCCTTTGACGGCGGAGCACTGCTGGGCTGGCGGCTTGAATTCTGCACTGAAATCCCTAGTGAGGTATACGTGACGACGCCGGAGGCGCTCAGTAGTTGTCAGGGAAGTCCTGTATCTTTTGAAATGATCATAGGCACTGGTTTTGAAGCAGCAGCCACGATAAGCATTAGTGGCCTGCCGGCGGGTGCCGAACTTAGCATCGAGAACAATCCCGCGCTACCCGGCGATACGGTGACGGTCACCATTGCTGGTCTTGCCGCCGGTGAGTACAGCCTGCTTGTCAGTGGTCAGCAAGGCAGTGATACAGCTAGTAGTGAGGTGACCCTCAGCATTGACGGAGGTCCGGCCGCTCCTGCACTGCTGTTGCCAGCTCAGGATGCGCAGCAACCTTTGGGGCCGGTTGCCTTTCTGTGGTCCCCTGTGAGCGGTGCCCAAAACTATCGTTTCATCTTATCGACGCAGCCTGACCTCAGCGATGCCCAAATCGACGCGCTGTTGCCGGCTACTACCACTTCGCGCAACCAAGGCAGTCTCAACAGCAATACTCGCTATTACTGGACGGTTATCGCCGAGGGTGCCTGCCCGAGTCTGGCGACACCTGAGATCAGAACTTTCACGACGGCGCCCAACCTTGGCCTGTTCCTCAACAACGCCATCCAGCAGCTATGTATCACGGAAGAGGCCACCTACCAGCTTACGCTGGGTCCCGACTTTGGTCAGTCACCGACGGTATCTGTCAGCACACAGCCATCGGCAAGCTTTAGCCTGCAGCAGCAATACAATAGCAGCAGCAGGATACTGACCTTCACGCTCAGTGATTTGTTTGCGCTAAATGCAGGCAGCTACCTGCTTACATTTGTCGTTACGGACGAACTGGGCAACCAGAATCAGCTCAATACCAGCATTAACATGCTGACAGCGCCCAGCCTGACCACGCTCGAAGAGCCTGCCGCGGGCAGCATTTTCACCGCCAACAACATCACGCTGCGCTGGTCAGCGGTGGGCAATGCCACCGGCTACCGCGTAGAAATTTCTACTGACCCCAGCTTTGCCACGGTGCTCATCAGCCAGCAGCAGACAGCGCTCAGCTACGTGTTTACGGCGCCCGAGGGCGGGCTGTATTATTGGCGGGTGACGGCCTCCAACAGCTGTGGCGATGCCGTCACGGCTGCACGCACGCTGAGTTATTCGCCGGTGAGCACACGAGAACTCATGGGTGTCAGCTTCCAGCTTTTCCCCAATCCTACTGCCGGCAGTGTGCAGCTACAGATGAGCAGCGGCATTGGACAGGCTGTTGTGATAGACATTTACGACCTGTATGGCCAGCTGCTGGGCCGCAGCCAGCAGGCTGCCTGGTCGCTGCAGCACAGCATTGACCTGAGTGCGCTGCCGGCAGGTACTTACCTGTTGCGGCTGACGACCAGTGGGGGTTCGCGTACGGAGCGGGTGGTTAAAAAATAAATTATTGCAACACAATTGAGCGGCTAAAGCCGCTCAATTGTGTTTAACAGCCTGCTTCTGAGTTGATTTTAAAAATCCGGGCAGACATTTTGGGCAGCGCAAGCTGCCCAAAATGCATTAATCAGTTATATGCGGCTATTCTTAGCTATTATCATTGCCATATTCGCCATGTGTCAGCAGCGAGCAAGTGGGCAGGGATTTGTCACCGTCGAAGGCAACCGCTTTATGTTGGGCGGGGATTCCTACCATTACCTGGGAGCCAACTACTGGTACGGGATGCAACTGGCGGCGGCCGGCCCCTCGGGTGAGCGGGAGCGGCTGCGGGCAGAGCTTGACCAACTGCAGGCGCTGGGTGTGACCAATCTTCGAATCATGGGAAGCAGTGAGGGTCCCGAAGGCAGCCCCTGGTCGGTACAGCCGAGTCTGCAGCCCAGGCCGGGCGAATACCGCGAGGAAGTATGGGACGGCCTCGACTACCTGTTGGCAGAGATGGCCAAGCGCGACATGAAAGCGGTCGTATGCCTCAACAATTTTTGGCCCTGGTCGGGCGGTATGGCACAATATTACCATTGGTTTCGCCCCCACAAGCCCATCCCCTACCCACCGCCGGCCGAAGGCGGCAGCTGGCTCAGCTACATGCTTTACAGTGCCCGCTTCTACCGTTGCAGGCCTGCCCGGCAGGCCTATGAGCAGCACCTGCGACAGCTGCTCGCGCGCAGCAACCGCTACACGGGCCTGCCTTACGTGCAAGACCCGACGATTATGGCCTGGCAGCTGGCCAACGAGCCCCGCGGCATGCTGCATCCGTGGCGCTATCGCGCATGGATCAGGAAAAGCGCCCGACTGATCAAGTCCATTGACCCCAATCACCTCGTCAGTCTGGGCAGCGAAGGCAACACCTCCACGCCCACCGGCAATAACTTTCGGCGCGACCACCGCTATGCGGATATCGACTACACTACGCTGCACATCTGGGTGCAAAACTGGGGCTGGTACGACCCGCTGCAAGCCGAAAAAACCTACCCGACAGCCATCGCCAAAGCCCGGAACTATCTCGACAGCCACCTGCAGCAAGCGGAGCGCCTCCGCAAGCCCCTGGTGCTTGAAGAATTTGGGCTGGCCCGCGACCAAGGCAGCTACGAACCCTCAGCGCCTACCCACTGGCGCGACCGCTACTACGGCGACCTTTTTGCGTATGCGCACGAAAAGGCCGCCGCCGGCAGCGCCCTGGCGGGCTGCAATTTTTGGGCCTGGTCAGGCCTCGGCAGGCCCCGCGAAGCGGGTGGCCTGTGGCAGGCAGGCGACCCCCTCATCGGGGATCCGCCCCACGAGCATCAGGGCTGGTACGGTGTATACAGCGACGACGCCTCTACGCTGTCGATTATCCGGCACTATGCAGCGGCTATGGCCCGCGTGGGCGGCAGCACAGGCTCCGGCGGCTGATGCCGCCTTCACCTGATTTGGTCAGGGGCATTTTTTTATGTAAAAAATGCCCCTGGCTATTTTGTCTGGCCGCCACAGGCGGCCAGATATAATATTACTCTTCCTCAGGTTCCACCCGGGCAGCCACAAAATAGACGCCCCCAATGACGATTTTGGCATCCTTCGACAGTTCCCCTTCAGGCAGCACAATCGCTTTACCTTCCTGTTCCGTCTGAAGCATGACCTTCAGCTTTCGGAACTCCATACCTGCAGGCGTTTCTTTTTCCAGAATAAAAATATAATCGGCTTCACCCTCCCGCATGAGAGCCGTAGCCGGGATTGCCACGCTGCCCTGCAGCGGCTTGGAGCGGATGGTCGCCTGCGCAAAAGCCCCGTTGACCCAGGCAGGCATATCTACGACGCCTTCGGGTCGCGCGTGTGCCCGCAGCGCTTTGCGTGCGGGATCCATGCCTGCGTCCAGGCTGTAGATGCGAGCAGGAATCACCTGCGCCGGCTGTGCCGGCAGGCGGAGTGCAACCTCCTGACCGATGCTTACCGCCGGCAGGTCCTTTTCATAGATCCAGATATCGGCATGCAGCTTTTCAGGATTGAGCAACTGAGCGATCAGATCACCCGGCTTCAAGGCTGCACCCGGGCTGATAGCAATATTCGTGACGATGCCCGCTGCCGGAGCAGGCAGCGCAATCTCGGTAACGATAGAGGCTGCCGAAAGCTTGTCGGGCGACAAGTTATACTGCTTCAGCTTAGCCGCCAGCGCCTGCACCCTCGTCAGTGCAGTCTTATAGGTCGCCTCTGCCCGTTGTAAGTTTTTGGCAGCCGTAGCATCGGCAGCACTTAGCGACTTATATCGCTCATAATCAGCCTGTAAAAAAACTAACTCATCCTTAGTCTGCAAGTATTCCTGCTGCCAGTCGACCAGCAGCGGCTGACGGATGAAAGCCACCACCTGCCCCTTGGCTACCCGCTCATTGAGCCTGACATTGAGCCGCAAGAGCTGCCCTTCAAAAGGTGCCGATATGCTCGACATATCTTCCGGATGCACAACCAGTTCCGCATTGGCTGTAAACGTAGCCGCATAGGCAGCAGCCTCAGCAGTACCAAAAGAAAGGTTTGCCTGCTGCACCTGGGCAGCCGTCAGCAACAGCAACCCATCTGTATGTTCAGTAACCGCTTTGGTTTCGGCGGTTGCTGCCGAACCGGCATCATTGGAGGGGCTGCAGGCTGTTGCCAGCAGTGCAACAGCCAGAGAAAACCGGAATAAACCAGCAATATTCATGATAATCAATTGAATGCGTTAATAAATGCCGGCACTTACTGTCCGACCAATGCCTCCAGTGCGATCACTGTCAGCTGAATTCCCAGCAAATCGTTGAGATGATTGAGTTCAATCTGAGCCGCCTGGTCCATCAGTTGAATCAGTTCGACATAATCGATCTCCCCCGCCCGATAGTTCTGCTCCCCACTGCGCATCAGCTCGGCGGCAATAGCCTGCGCGTGCGCATGGTAGTAGTCGATGGCCATGGCATACTTTTCCTGCGCATGCAGGAGATGTCCGAGTTCTGTAGACATCTCCAGCAACTTATGCCGGCGCTCTGCCTCAGCCGTGGCGATGCCCAGTTCGGCCACCTGCAGGCGCGTATTAAGGTGCTGCCTAAAGAGCGGCACATACAGCCCCAGCTGCCAGCCCGGATAGATTTTGCCGGTAGGCACATACTGCCCCGACAAGCCCGCAAACACGCGGGGGGCATACTCCGCTTTGACCACTGCCACCTCGGCCTGCGCCATAGCGAGGCCGCTGCTGGCCAGCACGGCCATGGCGGCACGCTCCAGCAGACTGGTGTCGGCCAGCGAAAAACGCACATCCGGCAAGGGGCTTACGGCCGGGGTGAAAGGCTGTTCGAGCCCCAGCAGTTGGTTGAGCACGTAATAATCATACTGAATTTCGTGCCGAACCGTCTCCAGTGCCAGCCGCAATTGCTGCGCCTTATCCTGCAGTAAAAGCTGCTCAGCCCTCGTCGATTCACCTGTAAGGAGTCGCTGCTGCGCAATATTTCCCAGCCGGCTGTACAGGCTGTCGAGTATCCTCAACTGCCCGGCTCTGGCTTCCAGGAAACTAAGGTGATGATAGAGCTCACGCACCTGGCGCACCACCGTATGCCTGTCGACCTGTTTCTGTGCCTGCAACTGCCCCATCCTGCTGCTGGCCAGGCCGCGATTTGCCTGCGTAACCCTGGCAGACGGCAACGTCTGCTGCACCCCCAGCGCTACCGTGCCGAAGAGTCCGTAGTCCGGATCGGCCGTGATGTTGTGGAAGGCCTGCAGTGACTCCCAGGCTGGCCGGGCTGTGGCCAGCAGTTGCTGCTGGCGCAGGTTGCCCTCCGTCGCTGCCAGCAGCGGATGCCTCTCCACCACCAGTTCAATGGCTTCCGCTTCCGTCAGCAAACGCTGTGCTGACAGCCACTGAGCCGTGAAGAGGACAACTATCCATAAAGCTATTTTTTTCATAATTTACTGATATTCAAAATATATATTGAAAATCAAACCATGTGTTCTTTGGCGCCTGACCGGGATTTTTTCTCCAAGACCCCAATGGCATTTTGTAGGTTTTCACCTCTTGTAAGCCTCACAGCACGGGCCATGTTACTTTATAAGGCGCGACAATCGCCAAAACAAGCTGTTTTGTCTCTGATCATTGCCGGACATGCTTCTATGAATCGGTCTCGGGCAGTGCATGCTTTTCATCCCGGAAGAAGAGCGCATACAATACCGGCAACACTACCAGCGTAAGCAAGGTAGACGTAATCAGGCCGCCCACCACCACCGTCGCCAGCGGCTGCTGCACCTCAGCACCCGCTCCAGTCGATAGCGCCATGGGCAGGAAGCCCATGGATGCTACCGCGGCGGTCATCAGTACTGGTCGCAGGCGGACAGAAGCTCCCTCGATGATTCGCTGGTAGGTATTGCCTACCCCCTCCCGTTCAAGCTGGTTGAAGTAGCTAATGAGCACGATGCCATTGAGTACTGCCACCCCGAAGAGCGCGATAAAGCCAACCCCTGCCGAAATGCTGAAAGGCATATCGCGCAGCAGCAGAGCGAATACCCCGCCAACGGCGGAGAGCGGTATGGCGGTA
>JAUMBM010000015.1:0-4406 GCA_032115735.1 Saprospiraceae bacterium | reverse complement strand
TTATCTACCCGCTGATTTTTCTGCTCATGGGCAAAGTGGGTGCAGGGCAGGAGGAAAAGATACAGCGTGAGAAGATATCCTTGTTTGTGAGCGGACTGCCGGATTCGCACGAACTGATGACGATGCTATCAGCAGACAGCAGCTTGGTGCTGCAGCCGGGGGCTTTTGATAAAGCGATGCTCGATAGTGTGCCTGAGGCCATGGGGCTGGAAATTCCTGCCGATTTTGAAGAAAAAATTAAGTCGGGCCAAACGGCCAACCCCATATTGTATGTCGACGAATCGGATTTCCTGCTCAATGCCAAAAAGGCAAGTGTGCAGGCGCTGGTGGCTGCCTATAGTGATAAGTTACTCAGCGGACGCCTGGCTGCACAGTCGCTCAGCCCCGATTTTGTGATGCCTGTACGCTTGCGCGTGGAGGATGTTTCTTCCCGCGATGATAAGCTGGGGAGGTTGCTGGGAACCATCTTGCCGTCTCTCTTATTGTTGCTCATTTTTACGGGTTGCATCTATATTGCCATTGATGTTACCGCAGGTGAAAAGGAGCGCAAAACACTGCAGACGCTCTACGTTACCACCGCCAGCGAAAATGCGATCATCGCCGGAAAGTTTCTGGCTGTCGCCAGCGTTGGGCTGAGCAGTGCTTTCATGAATGTGCTGAGCTTGCTGCTGGGGCTAAAACTGCAAATGGGTGAACTGGGGCAGAATCCGGACTTGATGAGTCTCTCCATCTCAGGGGCTTCCTGGCTGGGACTGCTGCTGCTGATTGTGCTGTCAACGTCTTTTTTGGCTGCTATCAGCATGGTGGTTTCGGTACTGGCCAATTCGTATAAGGAGGCGCAAAGTTATATAACACCCCTGATGATGCTGGTGCTGCTGCCAATAATGGTGTCGCAGATGCCCGGGCTGGAACTTACAGCCAAGACGGCTATGATTCCTATGCTCAATATTTCCTTGGCTATGGGGTCTTTGCTCGCTTCGGATGCTTCTTACGATATGGTGGCACTGGTATTGGCTATGCTGCTGGTATATATTTTATTGGCGCTCTGGTTTGCGGGAAGGGTATTTTCAAATGAAAATATCGTGACGGGCGGGAAGTGGAGCTGGCGGGATTTTTGGCGGTAAAATGTGGGCGAAGGTTGCATTTTCGGGGCGGCTACAGCCGCCCCGAAAATGCATATAAGTGCATGATATTTAGTCTTCTGTATCCGGCGCAAGCCGAACGACCAGACCGTCAAATGCCGGCTGCAGCTGCAGCTGACAGCCCAGGCGTGAGTTGCTTTTGACAAAAAATGCCTGGTCGAGCATGTTGGCCTCATCATCGGTCATCTCGGGCAGTGTATGATCACTTTCAATGTATACCTGACAGGTGGAACAAAGGGCCATGCCACCGCAGGTGCCCTTGACGGGGAGCTCGTAGGACTTGCACAGCTCCATGAGGTTGAGATTCATGTCCGTCGGTGCTGTGAGCTGATGTGCTTGCTCAAGCCGGTCAATGACGGTGATGGTTATTTCATTGTTCGACACGATGCGCTGATTTTACCCGCAAATTTACGCAAATCGACGGCGTATTCCATGTTTATTTGCTTTGATTGGTGGCCGTACAGGTTGTTGGGATAAGCAGGGGACAATTTGTACACAAAAAGAAACAAATAGCAGGACTTTTCGACGGAACTGTTAAAATAGGTACCTTTGCGGCCTGAAATCATTCAACCGATTATTTACGGACTATGCCATTTATCTCAACACCCATAGAGGGCTTGCTTATCTTTGAACCTCGCGTTTTTGAGGACAGCAGAGGCTATTTTTTTGAAAGTTTCAACGAGCGTACCTTTAAGGAGGAAGCTGGTGTCGAACTTCATTTTGTACAGGATAATCAGGCACTTTCAACCAAAGGGGTGTTCCGGGGACTGCACTTCCAGCAGGGGGCGGCGGCTCAGGCTAAATTGGTCCGCGTACTGAGCGGCGAGGTCTACGATATAGTGGTCGACATTCGGGAGGATTCGCCTACCCGTGGCCAGTCTTATGGTATCGTGCTCAGCGCTGCCAACAGGCGTCAGTTGTACATCCCCAGAGGGTTTGCGCATGGATATTTGGTGCTGTCAGAAACTGCAGAGTTTTTCTACAAGTGCGATAATTACTACCAGCCTGCGGCGGAAAGCGGCTATCGGTTCGATGATCCCGCTTTCCGGCTCGAGCTCCCCGTATTGCCGGATACTGAGTATATTGTTGCTGAAAGGGATAAAAATTGGCCCCTGTTTCAATGATGATGGAATAGGCGTGCTGTTCGGCTGCCAACCAATCGCCCTGCTATGTACGTGTACAGCAGGGCGATTTTGTTTTAAAACAAAAAAAATAACAAAAAATATTTTAAAAAAAGTTGGTTGGTGTGATTTTTGGTTTTATTTTTGTATTGTTAAAACAATTTATTTGAATCCATCAACAAGTTGCGTCATGAATACTAATCCTACCTATGGAAATAAGCCAGCCCGGCCTGCCGGTCGTCAGCTGCGTGACGGTTATCCCGGCGGTCAACCGATTATCAACTGGGGAGCATTGTGGTACAGGATTCGCATGGGGATTCACAGAATATTTCTATACCTGCACTACTCAATGCAGTCCAAAAAGGAGCAAAAGCAGCCTGCTGACCCGGCACTGCTCGAGCTGCGCTCAGGCTTTGGCCGCACATTGCGATACTTACAGATCGCGGGTATTCTGGCAGCTTTGTACTATGTTACATATCGCGAAATCAATCTGTCAATCCACCTTCGTTCGCCCATCGCTGCGATCAGGAGTGGTTCCGATGCGCTTTTGGGAGCAGGAGAGGTCGAACCCATGTCCATCGGTCGGGGTGTTAGCCTGGTGGGCAATGCTTCCCAATCTGTTGCTGCGAGTGGGAGCGTGCGCTTGACCGAGGAGATGATTCGTTCCTATGTAAATCGGTTTTCGAGAGTGGCCTGGGTGGAATATGAAAAGTATGGTATTCCCCCGGCAATCAACCTGGCGCAGGCAATTCTTGAGAGCCACGCGGGCAGCCATCCCCATGCCCGACAGCGCAATAATCACTTTGGTCCCGTCATGGGTACCCGTACCTTCGAGTCGGCCTGGGCCAATTGGCGGGCACATAGCCTGCTCTTAAAAAATCACTACGCAGCGCTTTTTGCGCATGGCGATGATCTCAAGGCTTGGGCTAAAGGCCTGCAGTCCATGGGGTATAGCCAGGATCCGCAATATGCGGCCAAATTGCTGACGCTTATTCAAAAGTATCACCTCAATCAGTCTCCTATGTAATTTATTCCGCAGGTCACTGCAGACCTGATCCTAGTTGGCGGGTTGTTGAGGTCGATCAAAGATTTCTCATTTCTTGAAGTGGTTTCTGTTCATTGGCTGCTCCTGCTTTCCCGGGGCAGCTTTTTTTATTATTGCTGGCTTGCCCGAATCGATTATCTTTGCTTTGGCTTCTGTTGGTGCAGGGGTAATTGGCTACAGCGAGTTGGTAGCGTTTGGCTCTGAAAATTCAAACAGATTGGGTGTTTTTTTGCTTTTGAAAAATCAAAAAAAATGTGCACCTGACTTTATCATCCATAATCGGCCAAGTCCGACCATGGATGATGAAGTCGGCCTCATGGCAACTGCTTCTCTTTTTTTCTAAAAATACACACAATGACCTGGTTGGGATGGTTTTTCGTAGTATTCTACCTCTTGCTAAGCATTAGTTGGTATAAAGTATTCGAAAAGGCAGGAAAAGAAGGCTGGAAGGCCTTGGTGCCGGGCTATAACTATTGGGTAGCGAGCGAACTAATCGGCAGAAAGCCCACGCATGCCCTCTGGATGCTTTTTCCTGTGGTCAATTTCTTCACCCATGCCGGGATTGTCATCGATTTGGCTCGTTCTTTTGGACGATATTCCTTTCTAGACAGCCTTCTGGCTGTCGTCGCAGGGCCCCTTTATTTTGGCTGGATCGGTCTTTCAAACGATACTTACATCAGCCCGATCCTCAACCGGGAGCAGGAGTACCTCGATAAAATCAAAGAGGCGCGCGAATCTGGTAAGTCCAAGCTTGTTATGAAGCTGGAAAAAGATAATCCTTTCAGCAAGTCTCCAATCCGGGAGTGGGTAGAGGCGATTGTTTTCGCCGTGTTTGCAGCGGGATTCATTCGCATGTTCCTGATAGAAGCTTATGTGATCCCCACGCCTTCGATGGAGGGCTCTTTGCTGGTGGGAGACTTTCTTTTTGTCAGCAAAGCACACTACGGACTGCGGATGCCACAGACGGTAGCCATGATTCCACTGCTGCACAACCGTCTCCCGATGGCCGATGGCGAAAGCTATCTGTCAAAGCCTTCTCTGCCTTATCGCAGACTTAAGGCTATCGAAAGCGTCGACCGCAATGACCCGGTGGTTTTT
>JAUMBM010000014.1:0-4485 GCA_032115735.1 Saprospiraceae bacterium | reverse complement strand
TAGCCGGGTGACCTCCATCCTCATTATCCCCGCCAGTGTTTTCTGTTGGATTAACGTACTGACCAGTTTCGGGATTTCCGTCTGTACCAAGCTGAGCAGTTGCATTCTCCCGAGCTGCTTGCTCCCGAGCTACTTGCTCCCGCTCCCTTTCAGCCTTCTGCTCATGCAATTTTTGGCGCAGCGATAAAGCCTCTGCATGATCCGGCACGATGGACAGCAGATAATCGAGTGACTGCAGCGCCTCCGTCAAGTGGCTGTCCATCCGGGCACACACGCTTGCATGGAACCAAAGAGCCCGTTCATTGCGGGGATTGAGCTTTAGTACGCGGTCGAAAGCGTAGCGTGCCGACTCGACATCTTCCGGATCCTGTCGAAGGATTAATTCCCCGAGCGATAACCAGCCTGCCTCATGCTGGGTATTCAACTGAAGCAACTGTGTGAGCGTGTTGCGGGCATTGTCATAGTCGCCGGTTTCCATGTATAAATCGACCAGGAGCGATAAGGCATCCTCATGCATCTCCTCGCTATCCACGATCTTGCGAAGCTCACGCACCGCCGCGGGCACATCGTTTTTATCAGCCAGCATCATCGCCAGATGATACCTGATTTCACTGTCCTGCGGGTATTCTTCCAGCAACATATCCAGCAGATTGAGTCCTGCCTCCAGATCCCCCTTAGAGGCCAGTCCCCAGGCTTTTTCAAGCATGATTGGGATATCGAGCTCGTCTTCCTCCTCCGGCTCGACTGTATTATCCTCCTCCGACGGCTCTGCCGGAGAGCCTTGTGGCTCTGTTACAGTTTGAGAATCCTCATCATCATACTCCTCCTCTTCTTCCTCCTCCTCCAAATTTCCCCATTCGCCTCCTTCACCAACGTTGGGCAGAATGTCAATCCCTGTTGCTTCATTTACAGAGTCTCCACCTGCATCCTCGTCACCATCATCAATATCAGTCAATGTACCCAATACGAAGTCTTCTTCCGATTCTTCCTCCCCACTATCGGCAATCACCCCCGCAATACCCCCTGCCATCGTCCTGGACTTGAAAGCTGTCCAGGCAGGTTCGTCATCGATAAAGCTGAAAAATGCGTAATAATCATTAGCTGCAAACTGTGCAAAAGAGTAATGATCCAGAGAGCGCAGGTGCCGCAAAAACTCTCCCGCTTCGCTGGAAATTTCGCGCACCAGCCGCAGATGCTCGTTGAAAGTATCTTCATCGAGCCCGCTCAGCTCATGGCGCTGCCGGCGCAGATCCAGGTACTGATCCTGCCAATAGTTGATATACTGAATGATATCTGTAACCCGCTCAAAACTCGTAGAAATAGCCCTTCCGTCCTTTTTCCCATCTACCACCACGGGCAGCAGCCGGTACTGCATATCCTGCACCAACGACAGTCCACCGTACATACAGGCAGCCGAGCGAAGAAAATTATCGCTCACCAACAGGATGCAGGGCCCGCCAAACTGCCGAATCTGCTCCGCCAGCGGAAGGTTGCCATTATCGCCGCCTGCCACAAAGGTCTGGAACCGGGCATAGTTACCTAAGAGAGATTGAATGTCCCGCGCTATGTCCTCGTTGTCGACACAATAGGCAAGACCGATTGGGTTTATTGACATGACTGCCTGTCTGGTTTATAGTTGGTAAATAATTGTATGGTGCATATACCTGCCTTTGACTTTTACCCCTCAGGCTAACGAACAATGGCGGTTATTTATTCTGTCCTTCTGGCTTGCCAGATCATTTTCGTCAGCAAACCCTGCCGAAAGGATCCGATGAGCGAGCCATCAGGCCGCACTTTAGCCTCCACCAACAAAGCATCCTTCCCGTCAAAGTACGACAGATACAGTTTATCCTCCTGTATGGTACCAGACATTGCAGGCCACTGCGTATCCCCCGCTGCAAAAGTAGCCGACAGCTCGTTGCCCTGCTGTGTAAGCGTCAATGTACCCTCCACGCTGACTGAATCCGCCAGATAGCTAATCATCCAGTCACCGCTGACATCCGCAGCCGGTGGCTTGCGGAGATTGGTAAACAAATGCCCCTGCCCATACCAGGCAACAAAAGGAACCCGATATCCCTCATCGCCCTCAACAATCCAAACCCCCTCCAGCAGGTTCTCCTCATAGTAGGCTTCCAACCGGGCATTTGCCTGCGGAAAAATCACGGCCAAGGTGTCCTTAGCCCGTTGGGGGCTGCGCCCAAAAGCAACCTTGTCCGTGCGTATGACCCCGTCAGCCTGCTGTATAGCCAGCCGGAAAGAACCATCTTCTTCATAGACGACGTCAAACAGGAAGGGCAGCTCGCCCGCCGTGACTTCATCAAAAGTGAGGTTCAGCTTCTCCGGCAACGGCTTCCCTTTGGGATTGGCAGAGATTCTGTTGGACTCGAGCCTGACCACGCCCCGCCAGCGCCCTGCGGGCACAGCAGTATAATCGGTTTCCACCGCTACGCAGCCGAACATCAGAAAGGCCACCCATAAGGGCAGCGCGAGTATCCATCTGCGACCCTTGCTTCTCATTCGCGTGTTTTTTCGCCCACAAAATAATCTTCCTTATACTTGAACAGTACGTTGAAAGACGTGAGGCTACCATAAATTTTGGTGATGTACTGCTGAAGATTTACCTTATCGTCCTCTTCGAGCTTGCTGCTGTTGATGCGCTGTTCCATCACCCGCAGCCGGTCTCTGACCATGGTAATTTTATGAAAAAAAGTTTCTATTTCTATCTCTTTTGCTTTGAGGCCTTCATCGCCGGGCTTCAGAATCATCATACCCTTGCGCCAGCGATCTCCAATTTCTATCTCCTCCTCCACACCATTGTACATCTTGAGTATGCGCAGTAGCGATTTTTCGGCCTCTGTAAAGGTAACCTTTTCCTCGGCAGGTACTGCCTCAATAATTTCCCACTTATCGTAAGTGAGTCCGACCTGTTTGATGCCGTACAACATAAACGTAACTTCATAAGCTGCAGGATGCAGGCGAATCACTACACCATCGCCGAAAGCGGGGTGCTTGACCCTACTTCCCACACCCAGTGTTGCTGAAGATTGATTCATAGACGAATACTTTTTGAGGATTTTCAGGCGGCTGCAGCCGCCCAATACATTATCAATGCGTATTTTTCAAAAAATCAAAAAATAAACATATGCCCGGCGTTTTAGTTCTCCGCTTTTGGCGGCGAACTACTTGTTGGGGTGGTTATTAATCCTGCTGTCTAGGCCTCTTCCTTAGGTTCGTGCAATTTACCCATCTGACCGGCAATCACCATACTGATGGTGGCATCGCTGGTTACATTGGCCACCGTACGGAACATATCCAGCGGGCGATCAACGGCAAAGATAAGCGCCAGACCTGCCTCGGGTATGCCCGCCTGTGCGAGGACGATAACCAACATGACCATGCCGGCTCCCGGTACCGCTGCCGAACCTATAGAGGCCAGCGTTGCCGTTAGGATAATCCCGAGCTGGGCTGTCAGGCTTAGGTCAATGTTGAGTGCCTGCGCAATAAATACTGCCGCCACAGCCTGATAGAGACTTGTACCGTCCATATTAACCGTCGCACCTATTGGCAATACAAAGCTGGCCACCTCTTCATCTACCCCCAGATGCTCCTGCACGCGCTCCATGGTCACCGGCAGGGTGGCCGCACTGGAGCTGGTGGAAAAAGCCAGCAGCTGTGCCGGCGAGATACCCTTGAAGAAGGACCTGTATGACCGACCTGTAGTCATTCTGACCAAAGACGGATAGAAGACCAGTATCAGTATACCCAGCCCGATTACTACTGCAGCGCTGTACCCCAGTAGTGCTACAAAAAGATCCATACTGGGGGATTCCACAACCAAGGCCGACAAAAGCGAGAAAACGCCAAAAGGTGCTGTAAGCATAATCAGGTCGACCAGCTTAAGTACGACCTCATTGAGCCCGTCAAAAAAGGCCTTTACGGGCGCCGCCTTCTCCTCCGGAATCAGAATGAGGCCGATGCCAAAGAGAATTACGAAAAAAATCACCTGCAGCATATTGCCGTTACTGGTAGCTGCACCTACGATATTTTCGGGAACGATGTCAATGATGGGCTGCAGCGGGCCCGTCTGCTGCTGCGCCTGCGCCTGTTCAATTTTGGCACCTGCATTTTCGCCATAAGTACTCATCAACTGTGTGCGGGTTGTCTCGTTAATCAGTTTGCCGGGCTGCAGGATATTGACCAGCACCAGCCCCAATGACACCGAAATAACCGTAGTAAACAGGAACATGACCACTGTCCTGCCACCCATCCTCGATAGTTTCGACACATCCTTGAGATCGCTAACTCCCTTAATCAGCGAAGCTACAATCAACGGAATCGCTATCAGTTTGAGCATATTGATAAAGATGGTACCGAAGGGCTTAATCCAATCAATGACCCATTGCCCAACACCCAGAGCAACCGCTATCGAGCCGAGGCCGATGCCCGCTACCATCCCAATCAATATTTGCCAATGCAGCGCCAGTT
>JAUMBM010000013.1:0-4214 GCA_032115735.1 Saprospiraceae bacterium | reverse complement strand
GTAACCGTAACGCTGTATATACCATCCTGTGCCGGATCCAGCGTCTCTCCGGCGCTTCCTGTACTCCACAAATACTGGTAATCTGGCCAACCACCGCTGGCGGCCACCGTTATGGCACCCGGAGATCCGTCACAGGCTTCATTTTCTATGTCGGGTGTTCCAAGAGCTAGTGCAGCCGTTGGCTGAGGTACGTTGATGAAAGGAGAAACTGCCGTCTGACCGAGGCCGTCTGTAATGGTACAACGATAATTGCCGGCAGTAAGGTTGCTGATGGTAGGCGATGTAGAACCATTGCTCCACAAGTAAGTCACAGGGACTACGCCACCGCTGAGTTCGATGGCAATGGCACCATCATTACCCCCGAAACAAGTAACCGGTGTGACATCCCACTCACTAAAACCAGGAGTAGCAGAAGGACATTCGCCTACAAATGAGTACAGACCTTCTGTATTAAGTTGGCCGACTTCATAGATAGCTCTGTTGGGACAGACAGCATAGATTGTAGGAAAATAGCCAATATTGTAGGCGCTGTTCAATGATGCGCTATTGATGATAGGGTAGGCTGTCCCCGCCACCCAATTGCCTTGGGTATTGGAACCCGTACCGTACAAATCGGCAAGCGTAGTGTTATTATCTCCTTCAATAGCAATAACCATTACTTCATTGGTACCATCGGGGCCATATTGTTCATAAAGACCTTCAAGAGCCCCTGAGTTGTGATAGTTCCAGCAGGGACCACACCAGGTGGCAAAAAAGTCAAGAAAGACCGTCTTACCCTGATTAAGGTAAGTGTACAGGTTGTGGGACTGTCCATTGATGTCAGTCAATGTCCAGTTGGGGGCTAGTGCCCCATCGGGGAGCTGTGCTCGCAGAGCCGTAGCAGAACCCAACATGCATACGAGCAATGCTAAGTAAAAATGCCTCATCTTCAAGTTGTTTTGAAACTTATGATTGTGTTTGTTTAAAACCAGATACGCAGCCGGTAAACCGGCAATTGCCGATTCATTTGGCAGCCTGTGTAGTTCCGGCAACAGCGGTTTCTGTTGGCATGTAAAATCACGTTTCAAACAACCTGATCTTACGTCACGTATACGCAAGGTTATTCGGTAAGAGAAGCGTTGGAGGTTGACTTGTTAACTTAGGCGATGAAAGGATTTGAAACCCGAGCGGGATTGGTTATTAAATTTTTGCTAAGATAGCTGAGAGTTGTGAAAATACACAAAACCAAGGCCAATTTTTTTCTATTAAATGTCGCTTATTGGCATTAGTATTTGGTTTATGCAGGATTATGAAACGTAAAATAGGGTAGTCAGTAGGTTATGCACATAAAGGATCTTGTAGGTTAGCCTTGAAAAGATAGCTCCAATTCTCTGAGCACTTGTTGCAGGGCGTTAGAAGGAATAAGCGGATGCCAATGGGTCATACGGCGAATCCAGGTGAGTTGTCTTTTGGCATATTGTCTTGTGTGAACCGCAATCTGTTGGATAGCCGTCGGGAGGTCGTACTTTCCTTCCAAATAATCAAATATCTCCTGGTAGCCTACGGTCTGCAGAGGCATCAGTTGGCGGAATTCGTATAGTCGGCGTGCTTCCTGTTCGAGGCCGGCGGCAGCCATATCCCAAACGCGCTGGTTGATGCGCTGGTGAAGCTGCTCTTTCGGGTGGTCAATAAAGAAGCAGTAGGCATTGAATGGACGCGATTTTTTTTGGCCGGTCCGGAAGGAAGAGTAGGGAAGGCCTGATGCCATGGTCACAGACAGTGCCCTTGAGAGGCGGGCAGGATTATTTCTGTCTACCAACGCATAGTATGCCGGATCGGCATCAGCTACCGCCCGTTGCAGGGCGTCAAGTCCTCCACGGGCGTACAAATCGTCAACCTGCTTCCGTACTGAAGGGGGGACTTCCGGAAGTTGGTCAAATCCCTCCAGGAGTGCTTGCAGATAAAGTCCTGATCCGCCCACGACAACTACCAGTGAATGATCCTGAAAAAGCTTATCAAGCAGTTGCAGCGCCTCTTCAGCATACTGACCTGCAGACAGGGGGGATTGAATACTGCGGTCGGCAATAAAGTAATGACGGGCAGCAGCTAGTTCCTCTTCTGAGGGTCGAGCTACACCAATATTCATCTCCTTGTAGAACTGCCGGCTGTCGGCCGACAGGATGACCGATTGAAAGTGCCGGGCCAAAGAGATGGCCAGACTGGTTTTGCCACTGGCGGTGGGCCCCCCGATGACTAGGAGTGTTGGAAGGGATCGATCTGCAGAGAGCTCCATAAAGGGGTGGATTGGTAAGAGAAAGGCGGCCAACCAGCCCCTCCTTCGAAGTCCAGCTGGCTGGCGTGAAGTGCGATGGCCTCGGGTCGGAATGGCCGCTGGCTTCCGTAGAGTTGATCTCCAAGAATGGGGGCAGCAGCAGCTGCCAGTTGTGCCCTGATCTGATGATACTTGCCTCCTTCCGGGTTTATTTTTAGCAAAAAACCTGCCTCCTGCTGCCCGATGAGCTCGTATCGAAGCCTGACGAGGCTGGCGCCTGAGCGCCTGGCTTCGGCTGCATTTTTAACAATAACAGCCCGCTTCAGTAGCTGATCTTTGCGCAGCCAGTGTTCCAGTACACCTTGCCCTTCGGGCACAGCTGATGTAAGTGCCAAGTATTGTTTTTGCACGCGTTTTTCCCGGAAAAGTGCGTTGTAATCTATCAGGCTGCGCTTGCTGGTCGCCAGCAGCAGCAACCCGCTCACAGGCCTGTCGAGCCGATGAATAATACCTACAAAAGGTCGCTTTCGGGTGCCTGAGAGATACTGCCCGGCCCAGTCTTCTACGGAAGGGAAACCAGGCCAGCGTTCAACATTCATTCCAGCCGGCTTATCAATGACCAAAAGCCCTTCAGACTGGGCTACTATCGAAGGTAGTGTGATCATCATGATTGATGTAGGCTGTAATCAAATCCCAATTTTTTGATGGCCGAGATAAAATCGTGGTTGGCCATGACCTTACGCTCGCGCGAGGCAGTAAGCAGTCGCAGCTGCCTTTGTCGATCCGTAATCTCAATACGCAGGCGGTGAGGCCCTACGCTCCGCTTGCACAGATCGTCGAGTTGGTCTATAAGAGACACTGAAAGTTTTTCGAGCAGCAGGCGCAGCGTCACCGACTGAACCATCGTCTCCGCAATACCTTCGAGCAGGCGAATTTCTTTGATTTTGAACTCGGGCTCGCTGTCTTCCCGCCAGCCTTTTTGGAATTGCCCTTTGAGAAACAGAGCCTTGCCAGGTTCCAGCAGGTGTTTGAAACGCTGGTAATCCTCGCCGAAAAGTCGGCACTCGAGCTGACCGTCATAATCGCTGAGCTGCAGGATTCCCCAGCCATTGCCATTTTTGCTGACCATGTGCCGGATATTGCTTACCATGCCTGCAAGCAGGATGGAAGGCCTTTGTTTGTATTCATCCAGCAGTTTTAGCGGGCAGGTAGTAAAGGCATCCAGCTCGCTGCGATAATCGTCCAGCGGGTGACCGCTTATAAAAATGCCGGTTACTTCTTTTTCCCGCTCCAGCTTTTCAATGAGTGACCAGGGGCGACAGTCTGGCGGAGCGGGCTCCTGTATATTAATTTCACTTTGGATATCTCCAAAGAGCGATTGGGCTGACTGCTGCTTTTGTGCGTGGTGGCCGGAGGCGAAGCGTACAATATGCTCGAGGTAGCTGTCAAACTTGTCGGAGGATGCAAAGTATTGAGCTCGATGCATCTTGTTAAAGCCGTCAAAGGCACCGCCGTTGGCCAGACTTTCCAGCACCTTTTTGTTGACGGCTCCCGTTCCCAGCCGACACAGCATATCGAATACACTGGAAAAAGGACCATGGTGTCGCTCTTCAAGTATGGCCTCTACCGGGCCTTCGCCCACACCTTTGAGTGCAGACATTCCGAAGCGAATCTGCCCACTTTTGTTGACAGAGAAATCGGAGGCGGATTCGTTGATGTCAGGGCCGAGCACATCCAGCCCCATACGTTTGCATTCCTGTAAAAAGAAGGTGACATCGGAAATGTTGCTCTTGTTGTGTGTGAGTACGGATGCCATGTACTCAGCAGGGTAGTGGGCCTTCAGGTAAGCTGTTTGGAAAGCAACGAAGGCATAGCAGGTTGAATGCGATTTATTGAACGCATAGGAAGCAAAGGCTTCCCAGTCTTTCCAGATTTTCTCGAGGGTTGCTTTATCATGCCCCCT
>JAUMBM010000012.1:0-2811 GCA_032115735.1 Saprospiraceae bacterium | reverse complement strand
TTTGTCCTGTACATCCGCAAAATGCGTTCCAATGATGGTAGCCGCCTGCTCGTGGCTAATCACATCGCCCAACCTAAAGTAACTGGCAGTCGGCTTTAGCAGCCAGCTGTACAAGGCCAGCAGACTGACTCCCGAAAAGGAATACACCATCAACTGCCGGGGGAGGGGAGAGAGGTAAAAAAAATATTCTACCAAATTGGCCAGCAGAAATAGTCCTAGTACCAGCCCTACGCTGTACAGACTACCGCGGATAATCTGGTTGATATAGTATTTGCGTATAAACTGATCCAGTTTCTCGATGAGTAACTGGTAATTATTATTACTTGTAAGCATTATCACCTCCCTTTAATTCACCCGTTAATAACTGCTTCAGAAGTCGAAAAGTTAAATTGCGCAGACACTTTTTTCTCATACGAGCATATGTCTGTCTGTGTTACAAAAAAACGACAGAAAACGAGCCTTCATTCCAGTCGGTCTGCTCAACAAAACTGCAATATAAGGGAAAATGCCATACGGCGCAACTAGTGAACATACCGGGAACATTCTTTTAACCGACTCCTTATCTATCGGACACAAAGATGAAGAATATATAAAACTATGCGGTGGCAAATGGCCCTGCACGGGTAATAACCCCTAGACCACCATGCCCGTGTCCTCCCTGCCGGCTTTCCGTATTTTAACCCACAAGGCAACGGCCATAATAAAAGCGATACTAGCATGAACTTCATACTGCTGCGGTTTTAGCGGCGGCCAAATAGCAGCAAGGGCCAGATGCAGTTGATACAGCGCTAAAAAGCTGGTTAGTCCTATGATGGAAATCGAGAAAGCATTAGCCGCGGGCCCGTTGGCAGCTGTTGGCAGCAATTTGCGATCATTGGCGACCAGTAACATAAAGATAGCAGCCAAAGGAAGTACAACCGCATTCATCGCCTGGGCAGCGATGATAGCCGGTATCGGCTTAATCTGAAGAGATGCCAAAACGGTACCCGGCAGCAGTACACTGATCCACACAGACCGAAAAGCCCAAGATTGCCCCGACCAATTCCTGCCGGCCGCATTCCCAAAGAGCGTCTGCGCGGTTACAGCTGCTGCCAGTGGAGCCGTTACAGCAGATGTAAAGCCAGCGGCAAATAAGCCGAAGCCTACGGCTATTTTTCCCCAATCACCCAGCTGCCCGGACATAGCCGTAGCCAGCGCCTCAAAGCTGAAGCTATCGGTCACCTGCCTGCCCGCCAGTAGAATTGCAAGGGTGATAAGCCCGCCAAAAATCACACTCAATGCGATACCCCAGCGCATATCACCCAGTTGCTGGCGATGGCGCAGCCCTGAAGCCAGAAATAAATTATAGGGGACGATGGTCGTACCAATGAGTGCCATAACAACGGGCATGACCTCATCCGATACGCCGGGTATTAATCCCCCCACAATTTCTTCATAACGAACACCCACGCTAAAGCCAGTAACGATGAAAGCAATGCCCATCAACGCCACTGCAATCCCCAGCCAAAAGGTGATTTTCCCGTAGTTGCCAGACCATAAAAGACCTGCAACCAACCCTCCGAGTAATATGGCCCAATGATTTTGAAGAGTAGGCCACAACAGTTTCAAACCAGCCATGGCCCCCAGCATATTGCCCGCCTGATAGGCTGCACAGCCCAGTGCAATTGCTGCAAACAGCATACGCGATAACCAGCGCCCGCTGCCAGCATACCGTTTTGAGATGAGACTTCCCAGCCCCATTCCCGATGCCTGAGAGATTCGGGCTGCTGTCTCCTGCAAAACCATGGTGGCAAACACCGAAAAAAGTAGTGACCACAGCAGCGACAGTCCAAATTTGGATCCTGCACTCGCTGCCGTGGTCACTGTTCCGGGACCTATAAAAGCGGCGGCAATCACTGACCAAAAAAACGTTGCCCGCAACCGCAGGCTCCACGTATTCGCAGTGCTGCCCAATTGCTCCATCTTAGTATTTATTCATCAGACGTGTCACAACAGATTGTCCGCTTGTAGATATCAATCTCACCGTGTAAGATCCTCTTGGAAGACCAGCCAGTGAATACCATTGATTTTCTCCGTATACAAACTGACGTACGCGCTGACCAGCCTGATTGAAAATATCTACCCGGCCGACCTCCTCAGCGCCCGCGATCGTAAACAAGCCGTCTGTTGGGTTGGGATAAACCTTTACCCAATCCTGCTGCACATCCGTTACACCCGTCGGGGACTGGTTGAAATAATACACACCTACCGCAGACTGTGTTGTGTCGGTGGTATTGAACACCTGAATTTCGATTAGCGCAGAACCCTGAACTCCACCCGGGTACACATGCACATCGACCCGGGCTTCTTCTCCGGGATTGAACTGAAACGTCTGGGTACTCACGGAAGGGAAGTAGCACACATTTTTATCACAAATAGCGCTCTGCCATCCGTCTGTCATCTGCACGACCGTACGCCTCCAGCGAGCAACGAAGCCCGTGTTGGTGTTATTGATAGCAACTGAATGCCCCACACCTTCAAAAGCGCTTGCTACAATGCCTGTAACGACGACCGGATTGGGATTGATAACAATGGGCTGTGCCCCTAGCACCAAAGTAAACAACAAACCAGCCAGAAGGAGTATATTTTTTTTCATGCTTACATATTTGAGATAAAGAATTGAATTTCGAACAGTAAAAGTAATAAACTTTCTCTCACTGCCATAACAATTGCCTTGGAGCGTCGGTTGGCCGACCACCCATAACCACAGAGCTAAATACAGCCATCCCGGCCACAATAGCAAGGGGGGAGCGATTGTACACCGCTCCCCCC
>JAUMBM010000011.1:0-2967 GCA_032115735.1 Saprospiraceae bacterium | reverse complement strand
GTGCGAGAACCTTATCAAACTCCAGTTTCTCGTATATATCCTTTGGCAGAAGTTCCATAGTATGTGTAAAAGTCCAAGCACGTAACGTAAAAGAACGGCCTTAGGTTTCCGCTCACGACAAGAATGTACCGCAGAAATCAGTCGGGGATAAAAATAAGCGCTGCAGAATTGATGCAATAGCGGAGCCCTGTGGGCGGTGGTCCATCCTCGAAGACGTGCCCCAGATGCCCCTCACAACGCGCACAGTTGACTTCCGTACGAACCATCCCGTAGCTCACATCCCGATGCCGGGCAACGTTCACCCCCGCAACAGGCTCCCAATAGCTAGGCCAGCCTGTGCCGGAGTCGTATTTGGCAGCCGAACTGAACAATGGCAACTGACAGCCGGCGCAAGCATACAGCCCTTTGCGCTTATTATTCCAGTAGGCTCCGGTAAAGGCCCTTTCCGTACCCGCCTCGCGCAGCACATGGTAAGCCTCCGGCGAAAGTTCCCGCCGCCATTCAGCCTCCGACTTGACAACCGGCCTGAGGGTATCGGATGCCGCAGGGGCGGAAAAGCCAGCCTGAGCAACTTGGGGAGCCGTCGGCTGTGCCGACTGGCAGGCAAAAAACAGGTTCATCACAAGTCCCGCTACGATGGCAGGCAACAGCATCCGTACTTGCATGGCAGTATTTTTGTATTCAAACCAATAATTACCAGAATGGTTCGCATATTCAAGGCTGGTTTTCGTGTGGCCGGCCCAGGCTGCTCCCCTGTTCGACCTGGCGGTTGAGCTCCCGCTGGGCGTCCTGTTCCTCCTGACTCGAAGCCACCCCCGCCAGGCTGCGCAAATCCGGCTGACCGGCATCCACCCAGGCAGTATACCATGCACTCCCGATGGCCAGAATGGTAGCCCTCCAGCGCGCTTCCACCATCCCTTTCATCGCCTCCTGATAAGCCAGAGCGTAGTCCCGGCACTGCGTACGCAGTTGCTGCCCAAGACGTTCATCATAACAATACATATTGTCTCTGGGAAACTGTTCACTCAGGCGCTTTTCGATCCCCAGCACACTGTCCACCAGCAAATGGCTGTCAAGTACCATTTGCCAGTAGTAACTGACGGGATCCCGTATGTACTGCGCCTTGCCTACAAAATAGTCATAGCTGGCATCGGCAAACAATTCAGGTATGCGACTTTCCCAAAAAGCATGTATTCCCAGCTGGTCCGTCTGCTGGCCGTTGTAATTGCTGGTCGTATGCAAGGGCACATGTGCATCGCCAATATAGTGTCCCAACTCTGCCGACAACTGCAAAATAGCCCTCGCATCGCGGCGGCGAAATGCCTGACTGAGCCGCTGCTGGTGCTGCGGCAGGTAGTAAGGCAATACACCGTGAGCCGAGAAATGATCTACCACTCTGACCGTATCGCAGGACCCCATATCCCCTACCCAAGCATACAGCGTATCGCAGGACAAATACCATTCATCTTCGTAGTATTGCGGCAGCAGATGTCCATACCCCAACCACCGAAAATGGCGCATATCTACCAGCTGGCTACCGCCGGCTGCCCCCGATAAAGCCGCCAGCTCCCCGCTGCCGGAAGGGGCTTTTTGCATATAAAATACCAGCGTATCGGCTCCCCGGATAATCTCCCAGCTTGTATGTTGCAGCAGCGCATCTACCCATACCCTTGGCAGACTGTCAAAAGGGTAAACACCCCACTTATCCAGATCGATATAATGCCGCACAGCCTCGAAACGAGAAGCATACCGACGTTTGTCGGGATCGACAGCGTGTTCAGTCAAATACTCAATGTGATGCTTAAAGAAAAAGAGCATGTCGGGAGGCAGGGTAAAAACCGCCAGTCGATTGAGCCGTCGGTGACCGAAAAAGCCCCATTCTGTGCAGTTTTTCCAGCTGAGGGTCGTGAGGGCCAGTATGCACAGCAGTACAGCCCCCGAAGCAAAGGCAATCCTTCGCCGGTTGGTTTTTGTGTTCATTATGAGCGCGTTATTGACAATAAACTACCGAAGTAGCGTAACATTGGATTTATAGGTAAACGGCTCTCCTCTCGGTCCACGGAAGGATACCCATACCAGATATACACCCGGTGGGCTCTCTGCCCCTACATTGTCTTTGCGGCCATTCCAGCCCGTATCCGGATTATCCGTTTCAAAAATCAGCTCACCCCACCTGTTCCACACCAGCATACTAAAATTAGTAGCCCCCACCATATACCCCTTGCCAAGGAACAAATCGTTGTTTGAGTCACCGTTGGGCGTAAACGCATTGGGCAGGAAGTAACGCACCTCCGGCACCACATCGATCCGGGCAAAAGCCGTATCTGTACAACCGGTAGCATGAATAACCACCTGACGTATGTCATAAACACCAGTATCGGGAAATACATAGACCGGGTTCATCATAGTACTACCGGCGCCATTGCCGAAATCCCAGCGCCATCGGGACGCCCCCACTGAGCTGTCCGTAAACCTGACCTCGCGGCTGAGGTTTGTCAATTGGGAAGGGGTATAGTCAAAACCTGCCTGCGGTGCCTCTAAAATGGTAATCAAATCTTCAAACGTAGTATCCACCTGACATCCTATGGGCGAGGTTATGTCAATCGTCACCGTGAAAACCCCGGTCATATCGTATTCGTAAGTAGGGCTAATCTCCGTACTACTACCCCCGTCTCCAAAATCCCAGTGGATATCATAGCTGTCATCAATCGGAAAGGACAGGTTGTCGAAGAAGATAGTCGCCGGTACACAGGCGACCGCCTCACTCGGTGCAATCACAATAATAGCAGGCGCGGGGAAATAAGAAATCACCTTGGTTATTTGATCCACACAGCCATTTGTATCCCTTACTGTCAGGCTGACCGGTATGTCTCCCGGCAGGCGATACACGTGGGAGGGGTTCTGGCGATTGCTGGTATTGCCATCCCCAAACTGCCAGGTCCAGTTGGTCAGGCAGCAGGCGCCCGT
>JAUMBM010000010.1:0-4114 GCA_032115735.1 Saprospiraceae bacterium | reverse complement strand
AGTATGGGGGCAAATGTTTCGTGCTGGACGATGGCGTAGTGAGGAGCAGCCTCTGCCACACAAGGCTTGACATAGCAGCCACTGGCGTACTGTTCGCCCTCGAGCACGCCGCCCTCTACGATAAAGTTGGCACCCTCGGCTTTTGCTTTTTCAATGGCGTCCAGATAGCTGGCAACGGCTGCCTGATCGATGAGGGGACCTACGTGGTTGTTTTCGTCGAGCGGGTTGCCGATGCGGATTTGCCCATAGGCGAGTGTGAGCTTCTGCTTGACGACCTCATAGATGCTCTCGTGGATGATGAGGCGGCGGGTGGTAGTACAACGCTGACCCGCGGTGCCTACGGCACCAAAAAGTGCGCCGGTAAGTACGAGATTAATGTCGGCACTGGGTGTGATGATGATGGCATTGTTGCCGCCGAGTTCCAGCAGGCTCCTGCCCAGTCGGGCAGCCACGGCCTGACCCACTTTGATACCCATACGGGTGCTGCCGGTTGCACTGACAAGAGGTATGCGCCGGTCATTGGTCATCAGCTCTCCTACGCGATAGTCACCATTGATAATACAGGATACCCCCTCCGGGATCTGGTTGGCGGCCAGCACTTCCCGCAGAATATTTTGGCAGGCAACGCTGCAGAGCGGTGTCTTCTCGCTGGCTTTCCATACCACCACATCGCCGCAGACCAGCGCGATCATGGCATTCCAGCTCCATACAGCCACCGGGAAGTTGAAGGCAGAGATGACACCTACGATGCCCAGCGGATGCCACTGTTCGAACATGCGGTGGCGCGGTCTTTCCGACTGTATGGTCAGTCCGTACAGCTGACGGGAGAGGCCTACTGCAAAATCACAGATATCAATCATTTCCTGCACTTCTCCAAAGCCTTCCTGCAGGCTTTTGCCCATTTCATAGCTCACCAGGCGGCCCAGCGGGTCTTTGTATTTGCGAAGTGCTTCCCCGTATTGGCGCACGATCTCTCCCCGCTTGGGGGCTGGCACCATGCGCCAGTCAAGGAAGGCAGCCTCAGCAGCGGCAATGACCGCCTGATATTCTTCCGGACTGGTCTTGCTGACCTTTCCGATCAGCTGGCCGTCGACGGGCGAGTAGCTGGCGATGTATTTGCCGGAATTCATTGACTCCAGACCCGTGCTGGTACCTGCATTGTACTGCCGGATGCCCAGCTTGCGCAAAAAAGAGGTGTTGGTCATGTTTTGCTTTCTTTATTGGTAAGGACAAAGGCCGGCTTCGCCCGGCCGCATTGCCTGTACGGCAGCGCAAAGCTAAGCTTTTTTCGGGAATGCGTAAAAGCACTCAGCCCAAAGCGGCTGTCTCAAAACGCGCTTGGGTGGCTGCAGCCACCTGAGCCGCGTAAAAAAAAACGATCCTTGGCAACACAGTTACCAAGGATCGTTTTTTTGCCCGTATGGCTGTATCAAAGCGCCCAGTTCTTGCCACCGGTTGCCTCCTCGAGCGGCATACAACCTATATAGTCACCGGGTACCGGATCGTAGGCCAAAAACTCGGTCCCTATGCGCATGCTGCTGAAGTAGCCTCCAATGATAAGCTCTTTGCACTGCAGCCAGAACGGCCAGCGCTTTTCGCCTTCCTCTTCATCGGCGGGCGGCGGCAGCTCAGCCAGTTTTTCGGCCTCGGCTTTGGCGGCAGCGTCCACCGTGTTGAGCCAGCTAAGCTGTGTAGCTGCTTCCAGCTCCGTGAAAGACTTGCCGTTGGCCTTCTGGCAGTCGGCCGCCAGTGCCGCCAGTCGCGTGCGGAACAGGTCGCGCGAGAAAGGCCTGAAAATGGCAGAAACTGTCTGGTCAATGAAGGCAGGTACGCCTACTTCTGCAGCTCCCGGCGTATCGGAAGCGGGGAGGGTTGTCTCCGCCAGCGCCGTGATGAGCGCGTACTCTTCCGGTGTGAGGAATACCGGCTTGTAATCATCGGCAGGCTTTGCTGTACAGCCGGCCATAAGGGCGCTTATGAGCGGTGCCGAGACGGCAAAACCGGTCATGTAGGCCGTATATTTGAGAATTTCTCTTCTGGTCATGATGGCAGTTTTTGCACGTGATTCCTACAGATTCATTTTTTTGAGCTCGTCTACTGCGTAGTTGGCAGCCCTGGCCGTGAGTGCCATATAGGTCAGCGAGGGGTTCTGGCAGCCAGCTGAAGTCATGCAGGAACCATCGGTGACAAACACGTTGGGAGCTTCCCACACCTGGTTATTGCCGTTGAGTACGCTGTTTTTCGGACTGCGGCCCATGCGGGCTGTTCCCATCTCGTGTATGCCCAAGCCCGGCCATGACTGGTCGTCATAGGTTTTGATATCCTTGAAACCGGCAGCTTCGAGCATTTCAGCAGCATTGTTCATCATATCGGGCCGCATACGGCGCTCGTTGTCTTTGAACTCGGCATCCATGGTGAGCGTTGGCAGACCATGCTTGTCGGTCACGTCAAAATTGAGCATAATGCGGTTGTCCTCGTACGGCAGGCATTCTGCAAAAGCAGTGACGCCCAGTCGCCAGTGACCCGGTGTAAACAGCTTGGCCTTGAGTTCGGCACCCAGGCCCATCTCCAGCTCTTTCACGCCTTGCCACCAGTTTTCGCGGCTTGCGCCTCCCTGGTAGCCAAAGCCCCGCAGGTAGTCGCGCTTGCTGTCTTTGTCGAGATTCTGGAAGCGGGGGATATAGATACCGTTCGGCCGACGTCCTTTGTAGTATTGGTCATCGAAACCGTCGTACACGCCTTCTGCACCACAGCGGAAGTGGTGATCCATGACATTTCTGCCGAGCTGCCCACTGCTGCTGCCGAGTCCTTCGGGGAAGGCATCGCTGCGGGTATTCATCAGGATGTATGTGCTGGCAAAAGCCGATGCGCAAAGGAAAACAATGCGGGCGAAGAACTCGTGCTCCTCTCCGGTTTCGGCATCTCTTACGCGCACGCCCTTGGCCTTTTTGGTGGCGGGGTCGTAGATGAGTGAGTATACGATGCTGTTGGGACGAAGCGTCATATTACCTGTCGCTTCCGCTGCCGGAATCGTGCTGGCATTGCTGCTGAAGTAGGCTCCGTAGGGACACCCGCGAATGCAGCGGTTGCGGTTTTGGCATTTACCGCGGGTGCCGTGGATGGCGGGATCCGGCTGTGTGAGGTGAGCCGTACGGCCGATGGTAATCACGCGGCCATTGAAATTTTTCGCTACAGCCGACTTGAAATGCTTTTCGACACAGTTGAGCTCCATGGGCGGCAGAAATTTGCCGTCCGGCAAGTGTGCCAGACCTTCAGCCTGCCCGCTCACGCCGGCAAAACGCTCAACGTAATCATACCAGGGCGCCAGATCCTTGTAGCGGATAGGCCAGTCCGTAGCGATACCGTCCTTAGCATTAGCCTCAAAATCAAGATCGCTAAGTCGATAGCTCTGCCGGCCCCACATCAACGACCGCCCTCCCACATGGTAACCGCGTATCCAGTCGACACGCTTAACTTCCGTGTAGGGATTTTCGTCGTCTTTGACGAACCAGTGCTTGCTGGACTGTTGAATGGCATAGCCCGTACGCTGTTGCACATAGTAGTGCTTCCTGAGCTCTTCCTGGGGTACCTGGTCTCTGTGTTCCAAATCCCAGGGATCAAGACCGGCCGTGGGGTACTCACCATGGCGCACCATCCTGCCCCGCTCCAGCACCAATGTCTTTAAACCTTTTTCGGTGAGCTCTTTTGCGGCCCACCCGCCGCTGATACCTGTGCCAACTACTATAGCATCGTAGGTAACTTCAGCCTCTCCTTTCGAATTGAAGAACATAGAAGTCTGATCATTTGTTAGCGATGGCTTCAAAGGTATAAATTCAATTTGTATTTTTATTGGCTATGTGGTGAAAATATTGGAAAAGTATATAAGCGCAGAATGTATGTCGGTTGCTGTGCTGCCGCCTGTGGTGTCAGTCTGTGTCACCGATATACAAAAAAGAGCTGTGTAAGAAATTGTGGGCTATTTACCGGAAAAGGGGCGGAAGCAAAAAAAAAGAGCGACCAGAGAAGTTCCCTTGTCGCCCTTTTGGAATGGTGTCTATTAAAGTTCCAATTTTTTTCCTATTACAAAGAGTCTAGTATGGTTGAGAAACAAATT
>JAUMBM010000009.1:0-5067 GCA_032115735.1 Saprospiraceae bacterium | reverse complement strand
GACCACCACACCCACCACCGCGGACAGCTGATTGTATACCTGCGCCTTAAAGGTATTCGACCACCCCGGTACCGGGGGTGGTAAGAAAAGCAACCTATCAAACTTACTCCCCTCATTCAAAACAGTAAGCTGTACCCATTTTTTTCCACCAACCTGCGCTGTCTTACTGCAACAGGCACTTTATCTGTAAAAAAAGCGAATAAATTCGCATCGGAGACTAGCATCTTAGCTTTATTCATCGTAATATTGCAATAAAATAATCATTGCCATGGGTGTTACCCGTACAGACGTACACGACGAAGCTGATCTGGCTATGGCCGCCATGGCCAAAGCGCTGGCGCATCCGGCGCGCATAGCCATTATCCGTTGTCTGCTGGCTTCGCGAAGCTGCATTACAGGTGATCTGAGCGAACAGATTGGGCTGGCACAGCCAACCATATCGCAGCACCTGAAAGAGCTCCGACAGATAGGTATCATACAGGGTAGTATCAGTGGCACCTCTGTCAACTATTGCATCAATCCGGTACGCTGGCAAGAGATTGGTGAAACCTTCACCGCCTTGTTTGCTGCCTTTCCTCAAACAGATACATGTTGCTAAGTATGAAAAATCAAGCAGCCGATCAACTCAAAGAGCTGGTGCGCGAGAAGTACGCAGCCATAGCCAATCAGCCCAAAAGCGACAATGCAGCTTCCTGCTGCGGGTCGGGTCCGGTATCCAACAAGGTCTACAACATCATGATGGATGACTACACCGAAGTGGCAGGCTATGCTGCCGAGGCGGATCTGGGACTGGGCTGCGGGTTGCCCACGCAGTACGCTAAGATCCGGCGCGGTGATACCGTCATCGACCTCGGTTCCGGTGCCGGCAACGATTGTTTTGTGGCCCGCCACGAAACCGGTCCCGAGGGTAAAATCATTGGTATTGATTTTACCCCCGATATGATTCGCAAAGCGCGCGCCAATGCTGAGCGGATGGGCTACAACAATGTTGAGTTTCGCGAAGGTGATATCGAGCACATGCCTGTGAGCGATAACCTGGCCGACGTGGTTGTCAGCAACTGTGTACTCAATCTGGTACCTGACAAGCGGGCTGTCGTAGCCGAAATCTTTCGCGTACTTAAGCCTGGTGGCCATTTCAGCATTTCGGATGTGGTATTGGTAGGCGAGCTGCCCGCCGAACTCCAAAGCCAGGCTGAGCTCTATGCCGGCTGCGTGGCAGGTGCCATACAGATGGATGACTACCTTCGCATCATCGAACAGGCTGGTTTTCAAAATGTCATCGTCCAAAAGAAAAAAACCATCCTGCTGCCCGATGATATATTGGAGCGCTACCTCAATGCCGACCAAATCCGGGATTTCGCTGCCCGCGAAACGGGTATCTTTAGCGTCACGGTCTATGCAGAAAAGCCTGGCGGAAATATTCAACCTGCATTTGATCTGCTCGCCGCCGATGGCGGCAGCTGTTGCGGGGGTGGATGCTGCTAAAAAAATAGCTGCCGCAGCGGCAGCTATTTTTTTACATAAAAAACATACCAATTATATAGGTTTTATATAGTTTTGCATCCGAAAAATGCACAAGCTATGCTACTAGACCGTCCCATAAAGCGTTGGTTCGTCAATCGACGCGGGCAAGACAGCAATGCAAAAAGCCTGATCAAGTCAGTATCCTGGCGGATTGTGGGCACCATTGACACCATGCTAATCTCCTACTTCGTCACCGGTAAATTGGTCATGGCGGTATCGATCGGCTCTATTGAAGTGATGACCAAGATAGCCCTTTACTACCTTCACGAGCGCGCCTGGGAGGCTGCGACCAAAAGCAACAACGATGCCAACCTCAATGAATACGCCTGAGCTGCCCCTGCTGGCAGCGGGTATGGACATTGCAGAAGAGTTGCGCGTACTCACGGATCTCTATCCCGGCAGGCTTGTTTTTTCAACTTCTCTGGGACAGGAAGACCAGGTCATCACTCACCTTATTGCGCAGCTTCAGCTGCCTGTGAGCATTTTCACCCTTGACACGGGCAGACTTTTCCCCCAAACCCTCGACCTGCTGGCACGTACAGAGAGCCGCTACAAGCTGCGGATACAGTTGTACTATCCCGAGCGTGCCGCTGTTGAATCCTGGGTAGCACAGCATGGCATCAATGGCTTTTACGAGTCTGTAGCGCAACGCAAGTCGTGCTGTTATGTGCGAAAAATAGAGCCCCTGCAGCGCGCCCTTGCCGGGCATTCTGTGTGGATTACGGGCTTACGAGCGGAACAAAGCCCCAATCGGGCGGCTATGGAAAAGATTGAATGGGACAGCACGTATCAAATCATCAAATACAATCCGCTGATTCACTGGACTTATGAGCAACTGCTTGCCTATATTGAAGCACACCGCATACCCTGTAATCCACTGCACCAACAGGGATTTGTCAGCATAGGTTGTGCCCCCTGCACGCGTGCCATACAGCCTGGCGAGGATGCCCGTGCCGGGCGCTGGTGGTGGGAAGATTCGAAAAAAGAATGTGGACTACATTCAAAATGAGCTATTCATGCAACAACGACTAGTGAGTAACCCCAAAGAAGCTGCCTCAGTACATATCCTGCGGGAGGTGGCTGCCCAGTTTGAGCGGCCCGTGCTGCTGTTCTCCGGCGGAAAAGATTCCATCACCCTGGTGCGGCTGGCGCAAAAAGCTTTTTATCCGGCTCGCATCCCTTTTCCCTTGCTACATATCGATACGGGCCACAACTTTCCGGAGACGCTGGCGTTCCGGGATGCGCTCGTGGCCGAGCTGGGGCTGGAGCTCATCGTACGCAAGGTACAGGACAGCATCAACCAGGGCAAAGTGCAGGAAGAAAAAGGTCGCTATGCCAGTCGCAACAGCCTGCAGACGGTCACCTTGCTCGATGCTATCGAAGAATTTCGTTTTGATGTCTGCATCGGCGGGGCGCGACGTGATGAAGAAAAGGCCAGAGCGAAAGAACGTATTTTCTCGGTGCGGGATGACTTTGGGCAGTGGGATGAAAAAAACCAGCGACCGGAATTTTTTGACATGCTCAATGGCCGTATTCAGCCGGGGCAGCATGTTCGCGCATTCCCCATCTCCAATTGGACGGAACTGGACGTATGGGAGTACATCATGGCCGAGCAAATCAGCATCCCCTCCATCTACTTTGCCCATAAGCGGCAGGTGTTCTTCCGCGACGGTATGGTATGGACGGCCAATGAGCATGTTTTCCGGGAACCCTATGAGCGGGTAGAGGAGCGGATGGTCCGCTTCCGCACTGTAGGCGACATGACCTGTACCGCTGCCGTGCTATCGGAAGCCGATACTCTCGAGGCCGTGGTCGCTGAAATCAGGGCATCGACCCTTTCCGAACGGGGAGCCCGCATCGATGACAAGCGGTCGGAAGCTGCTATGGAAAAGCGCAAAAAAGTTGGCTATTTCTGATACAGCCTGCACAAGTATGCAGTCCTGTGTTTCATAAAATCCCCTGCCACAAGCATGACAACTAACCGGAAACTTATCAAGCTGGCCACGGCCGGATCTGTCGATGACGGCAAAAGCACCCTCATCGGCAGGCTGCTATATGACACGCGCTCACTTACTACCGATAAGCTGGAAGCCATTGAGCGCAGTAGCCGACAGCGCGGTTTTGATTACCTCGATTTTTCGCTGGCAACCGATGGCCTTGTGGCCGAGCGGGAACAGGGCATCACCATCGACGTGGCCCACATTTATTTTAATACTCAGCGCACCAACTTTATCATAGCCGATACCCCGGGCCATGCGGAATACACGCGTAACATGGTTACAGGTGCATCGACTTCCGATGTGGCCATCATTCTGATCGATGTACGCAAAGGTGTGACTGAACAAACGCGCAGGCATTTTTTTATCAGCAACCTGCTGAAAATGCGTCATGTGGTGGTGGCTGTCAATAAGATGGATCTGGCAGGCTATGATGAACGTGCCTTCACAAATATTCGACAGACCTTTGAGCGGCTTGTCGCCGGCAGTGATTTTGATACGACTGCCGTGACCTACATACCCCTAGCTGCCTTGCTGGGGGACAACATTGCACAGCACTCGGTCAATATGCCCTGGTACCCGGGTCCGCACCTGCTGGAGCATCTGGAGAGTCTGGACATCGACAATGAAGAGCAGGAGCTGCCCCCCAGATTGCCTGTACAGTACGTCATACGACCCCGGACAGCCGCTTTCCACGATTTTCGGGCTTTTGCAGGTATGCTGTACGGAGGGTCGCTCAGTGTTGGTGACGAAGTCACGCTACTACCCTCCCAGGTGAGGACCAGCATTCGATCTATCCACTTTTACAACGAAAGCTATCAACAGGCAGCGCCGGGCAATTCCATCACGATTGAACTGGCTGACGAAGCTGATATCAGCCGGGGAGATATGATCGTCAAAACATCCGCATTGCCGCAGTTGCTGAAATCCCTGACGGCCACCCTCTGCCAGGTCAACAGCCGCCCCCTGAGGGTAGGCGACAAATGCTGCCTGCAGCACGGTGTGCATCGCGTACTAGCAAAAATTGAAAGCATCGAAGCACGTATCTATACCGATTTTTCAGGTGAAGAGCCCACCGATACCCTCTTGCTCAACGATATTGGCAGGGTGGTACTCAGACTGAGCAAACCTATACACTGCGATCCCTACAGCTTTCACCGATCCAACGGTTCATTCATCCTGATTGATGAAAACAGCCACGACACCCTGAGTGTCGGGTTCATTCAATGAGCTGCACACGCAGAATGTCCTTTTTTTACAATACTACCCACTACAGAGCCCATACTTTTGATGGCGGTACAATGGTCCTGCGCCATTGGCTGTCCATCAAAAGTATACCATGCGAATCCACTATCTCATCCCTCTGTTTTTCACCATAGTACTGTTAACCTCTCCTACCTGCAACAAAAACGAACCGGGCGGGCAGCCTCCTCTCGGGGTTGAAGCCCGTAAACAGTAAAGCATCGAGCGTGGGTATCATGCCTATCTGGCATGAGTGATGTGTGGCAACTTCCGCGCTGTTCTGTGCAGCGCGGAAGAAAAGCCT
>JAUMBM010000008.1:0-2175 GCA_032115735.1 Saprospiraceae bacterium | reverse complement strand
GGACAATGCAGCCCGCATGAACAAGCGCATCGCAGAGGCAGGCTACGAGCCCTTCTCGAGCCGCGAGGGCGAACTGATACGCGTAGGCATCTTGCTGCCTTTCAATTCGGAAGCAGAATTGCAGCAGCAGCTGGCTAAAATTAAGCGACAGCTGGCACCGGGTGCCTTTGTCGTGAAACGCGAATCGCTGGGTAGTTGAGGTTGCCGGTAGCAGCTTTCAGCGCGCCACGGGCGCAAAAAGCTCCTTGCGGCCATACAGGCTGCAGATGGGGCATTCCGCGGGCTTGTGGCCGCGGGCAGGGCAGTACTGCCGCCCAAAAAAGATAATCTGCAGGTGCAGCTTATTCCAGCTTTTTTTGGGGAAAAGCGCTTTCAGGTCGGCTTCGGTCTTCTCAACCGTCTTGCCATCGCTGAGCCCCCAGCGCCAGGCGAGGCGGTGGATGTGGGTGTCAACCGGAAAGGCGGGTACGCCAAAAGCCTGTGACATGACTACAGAGGCGGTCTTGTGCCCTACGCCCGGCAGGGCCTCCAGGGCTTCAAAAGACTGCGGTACCTCACTGCCGTATTTTTCTACCAATATATGCGATAAGTCATAGATAGCCTGCGACTTGCGGGGCGATAGCCCGCAGGGGCGTATGATGTCCCGAATGGCCTCTACCGACTGCTGCATCATCTTTTCCGGACTGTCGGCCAGCGCAAACAGGCTGGGGGTAACTTGGTTGACGCGCTCATCGGTGCATTGAGCCGACAGCAGCACGGCCACCAGCAGGCTGTAGGCATCCTGGTGGTGCAGGGGTATGGGGGTCTCCGGATACAGTGCCTCCAACTGGGCGGCAATGGCCGCAGCTTTCTCTTTTTTTCGCATGGCAGCTGCGTTTAACTGTAACGAAAGGTTCCCTGCGGCGTCTCAAGCCGCACTTTTTCACCCGAAAAGGCCGTCACGCGACCTACCACAGCAGCCTCGATATGGAAGCTGTTGGCAATGTCGATCACGGTCTGCGCCTGCGCTGCCGGCAGGTATACTTCGAGCCGCTGGCCCATGTTAAACACTTGGTACATCTCCCGCCAGTCGGTCTGCGATTCTGCTTGTATGAGTTCAAACAGCGGCGGTATCGGCAGCCAATGGTCTTTGACAACGGTCAGGCCTCCACAAAATTTGGATACTTTGGTCTGCCCGCCGCCCGTGCAGTGGATCATGCCGTGCAGGTAGGGGCGCAGCTGTTCAAAAAGCTGCTTGATGACCGGCAGGTAGGTGCGGGTAGGGGAGAGCAGGAGCTTGCCCAGCGGCATGGTCTGTTCACCTATAGTGACAGGCTCGCTGAGGCTGCGACTGCCGGTATAGACCACTTCGTCGGACAGTTCGGGATTGTAGCTCTCCGGGTAGCGGCGTGCATATTCTTTGCTGAGGACGTCGTGGCGGGCGCCGGTGAGGCCGTTGCTGCCCATGCCTCCGTTGTAGGAGGTCTCATAGCTGGCCTGCCCGTAGGAGGCCAGGGCTACGATCACATCGCCCTCCTGCAGCCGGTTTTCCAGCACGGCCGCCCGCGGCATGCGGCCAAAAGCCGTATAGCCTACGTCCAGAGTGCGCACGATGTCGCCCACATCGGCCGTCTCGCCGCCCGCGAGCTGCAGTTGTACGCCCAGCGAGGCCATGCGGTCGCGGAAGGATTCTGCAAAGCGTATGATGGTGCTGATGACTTCGGCAGGGATGCGGTTTTTGTTGCGGCCAATGGTGGAGGAGAGGATGATGTTGTCGTAACAACCAACGCAGGCCATATCGTCGAGGTTCATCACCAGCGCATCCTGGGCGATGCCCTCCCAGACGGACAAATCGCCGGTCTCCCGCCAGTAGAGGTAGGCCAGACTGGTCTTGGTGCCGGCCGTATCAGCATGCATCAGGTTGCACCAGTCGGGGTCACCGGCGGCAAAGTCGGGAAGTATCTTGCAAAAAGCATTGGGAAACAATCCTTTGTCCATGCCTTGTATGGCGGCATGCACTTCGTCTTTGGTGGCCGATACGCCGCGTTGCTCGTATCTTGAGGGATTGGTCATGGAAGTCCGAACGTTTGCGCAAAGGTACGATCTTTGCCGATAAAGGCAACTTTAACACAAATAAGTAGGCATCTTTGGGAGCAAATGATATATTTGCACTGGCCAAGGGCGTCGCATTTGTGC
>JAUMBM010000007.1:5067-6540 GCA_032115735.1 Saprospiraceae bacterium | reverse complement strand
TATCCCTTACTGTCAGGCTGACCGGTATGTCTCCCGGCAGGCGATACACGTGGGAGGGGTTCTGGCGATTGCTGGTATTGCCATCCCCAAACTGCCAGGTCCAGTTGGTCAGGCAGCAGGCGCCCGTCTCCGACAGATCGGTGAAGCTGACAGGTCCTGCCCGGCAGGTATCATAGGCGTAGCTGAAGTCAGCCTCTACCTCCGGGAAAATGTTGATAAGAATGTCGGCCGTATCTCCGCAATTGGTATTTTCATTTAGGATCAGTCGCCCTGTATACTGGCCGGGGCCGGGGAAAGTAACGGTCGGGTTCCATACCTCTATCCGCTGGCTGTTGTTGTTACCCAGATCAAATGTCCAGTAGAAATTACTGATATATGCCTGCTGGAAGCTCTGGTTGCGCAGTGTAAGGGTAGAATCACCGCAGGCATTTACTACAAACCTACGGCCATCCAACAGCACCGTTTCCTCTATATCTGCCACCACCGTGGGATCGCAGTTGGCCACATTAAACTGAAAGTCCCGATACACCCGGCTCAGCAATTGACCGTTTCGATACTCGGATACACAGACCCCCACCACAAACTGCCCCTGCAGATTAGGCGTACCTGTAATCAGTCCTGTAAACGGATTGATGCTGATGAGCGGATTCCCCCCCATAGGCTGAGAGGGTGAAAAAGCAGGCGCCACAAAGGCCACGGGGTCGTATGGCGGCGGGCAGGCAGGCGTAGGACTGGCTCCTATACAAGTCGTATACAGCCCCGGTGACAATATTTGTCCTCCCCCCAGAAGTGGGCTGCAAAATTCATAAATCAACTGGTCTCCATCCGCATCCGTTGCCGAATGATCGTATGAAAAAGGCAGCCCGTTGCATACAATAGAAGGCGGATAGGTATCGAAGGAAGGACTGTTGTTGCACACCGACTGTGCAAAAGGCGTCAGCTCTATAGTAAACGTAGCGCCGGAGTCATCCGGATCTACAATATTATTGATGGTCACATTGCGACAGCAGCGCTGATAAGAAATATGATAACTCTGGGTCGCAGACCGGGGCAGATTGAGCGTAAATGTGTACAACCCCTCCTGAACACATACATTCGGCGGAATCAAACAGGGATAATCGGGCGGGCTGACCGAATTGACACTTGCCAGCCGGACGTTGACAGCCAGAAAGGGATTAGATTGTGTCTGCGGACCACAATTGGTGCCACTACAGCGATACACAGCAATGGCCGCCTCATTGTCAAAAAAGGCACAGTCCGTACAATTACAATCACGGTATACTTTTAGCGTAAAACGATAATTATCCCCCCCCAGACACTCATAGGACATGACCCCGCCAATGATGTGTCTGGCCGCTGTCTCGCTAGCCTGCAGTACAGCCAGCAGACTGAGAGCTGCATACAGCGCTGAAATCGTGTAGTTTTTCATTCCGCAATGGCTTTGGTTCAAGAGCGTCTGACAGGCATAAAGAT
>JAUMBM010000007.1:0-5057 GCA_032115735.1 Saprospiraceae bacterium | reverse complement strand
CTGCCTGACTGTGCACAACCTTCTACAGATCGCCCAGTTACCAACACAGATGCGGCAGCTACCATTTTTTACCGCAACAAAGTGAGCGACCCTCGTCGCTGGTCGACCTCCCCCCGGGGGCCGATCAGTGTCATTTCGTACAAATACACCCCTGAAGGCACCGGCTGGCCTGCATTTTGATGTCGTCCATTCCAAGCCGCTTCTGGCTCATCGGCCTCAAAGACAACTTCCCCCCAGCGATTCCAAATACGCAGCGAATACCGCTTGTAACCTTTCAGATAGCCTTTGGGTACAAAGACGTCATTGACGCTGTCATCGTTGGGTGTAAATGCATTGGGGAAATGCAGGCGCGTCTCCGGGGCAATGTCGAGGTAGCGTATCAGCGAATCAATGCAGCCGCTGGGATGCGTGACAACCTGCTTGACATACGCAATGCCCGTATCCGGAAAAACAAACGAGGGATTTTGCGCCAGTGAAAACCCTTGCCCGTTGAAATCCCAGTACCAGCGGTAAGCCCCTGTGGAGGCATCTGTAAACTGCGCCTGCGGGTTGAAATTTGTCAGCCGCTCCGGACCGTAGGTAAACCCGGCAACCGGTACGGGATCAATTTTAATCAGCTGCCTGAACACAGTATCGGTGATACAGCCCAGCGGGCTGGTAATCTCCAGTGCTATATCAAAAATACCTTCCTCTTCGAACGTGTGGGTCGGGCTAATCGCCGTGCTGCTACCGCCATCGCCAAATTCCCAGCGAATATTATAGGTTGTATTGACAGGCTCGCTCAAGTTGGTAAAAGTAATCATCGCAGGCGGGCAGCCCAAATAACTGCTGGGAGAAACCACGATGGTCGGCGGTACCGGAAAATATCTCACTGAGCGGATAACCGTATCTTTACACCCATTGATATCCTGTGCAATCAGTCGAACATTGCGCTCGGCAGGATCGCCGTATTGCCAGCTTGGATTGGGCAGTGTGCTGCTCCCACCGTCACCAAACAGCCAGTTGTGCCGTATGATGGGTCCCCCTCCACTCTCTGCAAGACTTGTAAAGGCAACCGGCTGCACCTTACAGGAATCATAGACGAAAGCAAAATTGGCTTCCATGCCGGGAAAGACCTGTATTTTGAGTGCTACCGTATCGGAACACACACTTGAATTGGGATTGATCACCATGCGGCCGTAGTAGATCCCCGGCCCCGGAAAATCAACCGTCAGATTTCGGCTTGTTGCCAACAACACACTGTCGGTTGAAATACCAATCTCCCACTTATAGCCATCAATGAACGCCAAAGCCCCGCTCTGGTTTACCAGATTGACAACTGTTGTCCCGCAGGCAGTGACAATATGCTGTTGATCAACGGATATGGAATCCTCTCGAATATCTGCCGACACCAGATTGGTGCAGACAGTCACATTGAATTGAAAATCCCTCCTCACGGTACTCAACAGCACACCATTGCGGTACTCCGACACGCATACCCCTACCACATACTGCCCTACCAGGGAAGGAACCCCCGTCATACGCCCTGTAAAAGCATTGATCTGCAAATTGGAGGAAGCTCCCAGTGGCATAGTGGGGCTGAAGGCCGGCGCATTAAAGGCCACGGTTGCGTAAGGCGGCGCAGGCTCCGGATTAGGAGCCAAACCGTTGAAAGTATTCTGCGGGTCGTCAAAATTTAAGCCGCCGCCCAGGTAGGGGGAGCAAAATTCGTACACCACCTGATCGCCATCAGCATCGACAGCCGAAAAGTCGAAACTAAAATTTTCCCCGGCACACAGCACGATGGGCGGATAAGCCGTAAAGCGGGGACTGCTGTTGCCGAGTTGCTGCGCCTGCGGTGTCAGCTCAATTGTGTAGGTAGCCCCTGAGCTCCCCGGCAATAAGATGTTGGTAATGGTATTATTTCTGCAACAACGCTGATAGACAACATGATAGCTCTCTGAGGAGATCGGCAGATCGAGCACAGGGAACACATAGATACCTTCCTGCACACAAACATTGGGTGGTACAGCTACACAGGGATTCCCGGGATTAGCCGGCAGATTCGTTCGTGTAGGTGCCGACAGGGTGAGGGTTGTAAAAAGTGTGGCGCCCCGATAGATGGTCACATGGCAAGGAAAAGAACCATTGGGTGCCCCGTCAAAATTGGCTCCATTGCTTTGGCAGTCGCGATAGATGGTCATGGTAAACCTGTAGCGCCGCGAGTTGGAGGCAGGGTTGTTGTTGGTAAAACCGAGGGACTCATAGGTCAGCTCTCCGCCTATGATATGGGCTGCCGACAGTGGTGAGCTGCCCAACAGCATAGCTGCCCACATACAACAGACATAAAGAATCTGCGCGCTCCTGCCTTTTACTTTCATTACTTGAATTTTTACCATAGAAACAGACAATACAGGCCGTAAAAAACAGTTTTGTTACTGACGCGTTATACAGACGTGTTGACTGTTGGACATCCGATAATTTTATCTGAACCGAAAGATATCAGTTTTCTTTAGTAATTGTGATACGAATGCCGACTTGGCAAGCAATTATACAAAAGGCTGCTGTGATTTTGACTAGCCTGAATTGCATGCAAGCTGTCAGCATTGAATATTTCCTATGAGCATGACTACTTTACAAGCTTCCCATTCGAATATCAAGGGGTCAGACCTCACCGCCGCGCTCAGTGCTTTGCACGCGCATGGTCTGGTGCTCATCCCGACGGATACCGTCTGGAGCGTCGCCTGCGACGCCACGGACGATTTGGCTGTTGAGCGACTTTGCCGGCTCACACAGCCCACGGCCTTACGGCCCGTTGAGCTGCTTTTTGCCAGCCTGGGACAGCTGCTCCAGTACATTCACCGCTTCCATCCCAAGCTCGAGACCCTGCTGGCCTACCACCTTCGGCCGCTAACGGTCATCAGCCCGGGCGGGCGGCATTTATCATCAATGGCTATGACCCCCCAGCAGCGTTTTGCGGTGCGCATTACCCGGGATGCCTACTGCCTGCAGCTCATCGAAAAGCTGCAAAAACCCCTCGCTACCATGGCGGCATCAACGAATCCGGAAGTGCCTGCCCCGGCAGGCTTTGGCTTTATTCGCTCTGACATCATCGAACAAGTCAACTACGTGGCCCGCCACCGCCACCGCGATCCGGCCACCGACGGCCTCAGCGTGATGATCGAACTTGACGAAAACGAGGAAATCAACTTTCTGCGCGAATAAATCCTACCCTCCGTGAATGCGACCGCCTATGTACACGCTGAAGGCCTGTCCTGCTCGCTGTCGCTCGGCCAGCAGGCGGAAACAGTTGCGGCTTTGCTGCAATTTGAACAAGCCGGCCCCCATCACTTTCGCCTTCGGGTATTGCCCCGAAAGCCCCTGCGGGTGGAGCGGGTGGAAGCTTTCATAGAACTCCCCTACCACGAGCAGGATCTGCTGCTGTGCAACGGCTTTCAGTCCTGGTCAACCACCCAATGGCTCAGTCCGGCGGCGCGCATCCCCTCACTCCGCAGCCTGGCCAGGCCACTGATGGGCATGTACGGCGACTACCACATCGACTGGCTGAAGCGAGGGCGTGCGTCTCTCCACAGCTGGTCATGGACAGCGCTGCGGCAGACAGGCGACCCATCCATCAGGCTTTGGGGATCTGTTGTAGAACGAGAGGGCTTTACTTGTTTTACCCACCTCACACGGGAAAATAAGCTGTCGATACGCCGGGACTGTGAGGGACTCCTCATTGACCAGCCCTTCACTGTCCTCGAATGGATTGATATCAGCGGCAGCGAAGATACGTGTTACGACCACTGGTTCAGCAGTATGGGCATTACACCGGTCCGGACGCCCACGGCCACTGGCTGGACCAGCTGGTACCACTATTACCAGCACATATCCGCCGATATTATCCGCAGCAACTACCGCGCAAGTTCCTCCACCCTTCTGGCCCCTTCATTTTTCCAGATTGACGATGGATGGCAGCAAGCCGTAGGCGACTGGCTGCAGGTAAACCCGCGCCTTTTCCCTGACGGTATGGCCGTGCACGCCCGTGAGATTCGGGAGCGCGGCATGCGACCGGGGCTATGGCTGGCGCCTTTTGTTGCCGACCAGCGGTCGGCGATTTTTTCCCAAAAGCCTGCCTGGCTGCTGCGGCAAAAGAATGGCCGCCCCCTGTGGGCGGGCTACAGCGCCCATTGGGGCGGCCGCTTTGCAGCTATCAATACCAACCTGCCTGATTTCCGTGAGGAGCTCGCGCACTCACTCCTCACCATCACCCGCGACTGGGGCTACCAAATGCTCAAGCTGGATTTTCTGTACGCTGCCTGCCTGCAGCCCGGCCCGCGCCAGACGCGGGGGCAGCAGATGTATGAGCTGCTCTCCTGGCTGCGCCGGCTGCTGCCGGACACCCAACTGCTAGGCTGCGGCCTGCCGCTCGCCAGCGGCTTCGGACTGCTCGACTACTGCAGGATTGGCGCCGATATTCATCTTCAATGGGAACACAAGCTGCTCCGTTGGGCAGGCAACCGCGAGCGGCTGTCGACCGCCTCCGCACTGCTGTCTACCCTCAGCCGCTGGCCGCTCGATCGACGCGCCTGGCGCAATGATCCGGATGTGTTTATCCTTCGCAACCACCATCACCAACTCAGCAAGGAACAGCAAGACATCATACTGACTGTCAACACATTGCTGGGAGGCCTTCTTTTTACCTCCGACCCGCTGGCAGACTATGGGCCGGCCCAGGCGCAGCCGCTGGGCTGGCTGCAGGCCTGGAAAGATACGGCCGTAAGGCAAGTCATCCCCGACAGCAGCGGCTATACAATCGTCACCGATGAAGGAACCTTCACACTGTCCATCGACTCAGCCGGCGGGCAATTGGCTTTTGCGCCGGCGGCGGCAAAAGCCGGGTCGTAATTTTACGGTAAAAAACCATGCGCCGCTTAGCGCGTCGGCATGCACACCCAGGTGCAGCTGATGGGGCTCCCCTCAGTGCGCTCAAATCGCAACTGATACATGCCAGCCGGAAGAGGTGGTAAGGTCAGCGAAAGGCGCGCTGCAGGGTCTGGTGAAAAGGCAGCCCGCTC
>JAUMBM010000006.1:0-5992 GCA_032115735.1 Saprospiraceae bacterium | reverse complement strand
AGCCGAGCGGATCAAAAAAAGTGCGCAGCTGCTCATAGGCTTGCACGTAGGTACTGTACGAATCTGCATAAGGCCCCCGGCGCACGCACCAGGACTCATCTTCCGGGCAGAGGCTCCAGCTTTCTACTACCCCCCATTGGCTGTAAGGCCCCCAATGAATGAGAACCCCAAACTTCCAGTCCTGCCATTGCACCAGCCGGCGGCTCACCAATGAATCGGCAGGCCAGCGATAGGGCTCCTCTGCCGGGCTTGTCTGCCCGTAAAGCGCCCCCAATGCAAAAATCAACAACCAGCAAAATACCCCTATACGTTTCATAGCCTGCATTTAAAGCCCTAAAATAAGCCAATTATGGCAAGAACGTACGGGGCAATACCCTTTACAGCTGTAAAAAATGCACTACCTTGCATTCACCGACCAATACCAGGCATGACAAAACAATGAAAGAGATACCCCTGCAAACAACAGTCCCCGCGACTGCTTACCCCTTTGCCATTGACCACCAGACGCCCTGTCTCTGCCTGGGTTCCTGCTTTGTCGAACACATCGGCAGCTACCTGACAGACCATCATTTTCCGGTATGCTTTAACCCGTTTGGCATCGTATACCAGCCTGCCGCCCTGGCGGCCGTGCTGGAGCGGATCGTCGATGGCCGGCCGTATGAAGCCAATGAGTTGTTTTGTGTGCAGGACGTCTGGCGGCACTTTGACTTTCACAGCAGGTATGCGCATCCCGACCGGGCCGTCGCATTGGACATCATCAACCAGCAGCTGGCGGCAGCGCACGCCTTTTTGCGGCAGGCGAAGGTGCTCGTCCTGACACTCGGGACGGCGACCACCTACACACTTGTACCTGAGGGCCGGGTGGTTGTCAACTGCCACAAGCAGCCCGGCAGCCGCTTTGAGCGGCGCCGGTACAGCCCTGCGGAAAATGTGGCGCTGCTGCAGGCAGCCATTGCCCGCGTGCGGAGCCTGCAGCCAGAGCTGCAGATCATCTTCAGCCTGAGCCCTGTACGGCATCTGCGGGAGGGGCTGCCGGAAAACCAGCGCAGCAAGGCCAGCCTCCTGCTGACCATTGACAGCTTGTGTACGCAACTGGAGGGTGTGCACTACTTCCCGTCCTACGAAATTATGCTGGATGAGCTCCGCGACTATCGCTACTACGATACTGACCTCAGCCACCCCTCGCCTCTGGCGGTGAGGCTCATCTGCGAGCGCTTTGCGCGCGCTTTTTTTTCCGAAAAAACGCAGCAGCTCTGCGGCCAGCTGGCCGGCCTGCGGGCGGCGCTGGCGCACCGGCCCTTTTTTCCCCAAACACCTGCACACCAGCAGTTTGTAATGCAACAGCTTCAAAAACTACATGCCCTGCGGGAAAAATACCCCTTCCTGCAGTTGACATCCGAAGAAAATATCCTATATTCACAATTAATCAGTAAACCTTAGCATAAACTGAATGTTTCACCAAACAAAAAACCAAGCATGAAGCATTATTACCTCTTGTTTTTCCTCTTGCTGAGCTGCCTACAGCCCGTTGTGAGCCAGCAGATTGTCAGCGTTGTGAGCAAGGGCAACCGCTCGCTGGCGCAGATGCAGACGCTCTACGGGGCCATCATACAGAACGGTGTTGAGCTGTATAAGGTGACGTATACGACACCGGATGCATTTGGCCAGCCGGATACAGCCTCCGGTCTGCTGGTAGTGCCCGTGCGTCCGCAGCCGAGCCGCTATCCTATGCTGGTATATCAGCACGGAACGGTGAGCGGACCGACGGATGTACCTTCTGAACTGCGGGCCGACTGGGAGATAGCTGCCATTTTTGGCGGTCTGGGATACGTCTCTCTGGCGCCTGATTATCTGGGACTGGGCGAATCCCGTGGTTTCCACCCCTACGTACACGCGGCCACGGAGGCCTCGGCAGCACTTGATATGCTCCGTGCCTGCAAAGCGCACGCACCCTCGATGAACATTACAGTCAACGACCAGCTTTTCATCACCGGCTACTCACAGGGGGGGCATGCGGCAGCGGCGCTGCACCGGGAGATCGAAGCCAACCATGCAGATGAGTTTACTGTGACTGCAGCAGCACACTTGTCCGGCCCCTATAGTATCAGCCAGATCATGAAGGGGCGCATCCTCACGACTACCCCCTACTTCTACCCTGCTTATGTACCCAATACCTTTTTGTCGTACAACTATGTCTACCAGATTTATAACAACATTGAATCTGTGTTCAAGCCTGCCTATGTGCCGCTCATTCAGTCTTATTATGACCGGCAGATATCGCTGACGGCGCTCAATCTCGAGTTAATCATCGATCTCACGCAAAACACGGGCGCTTCTGTTGCCCGCAATATGCTACAGGACAGCATCGTGACCATTCTGGAAACCGAGCAGCCGGCCGATCACCCGCTGCTGCAGGCGCTGCGGGACAACGATGTGTACGACTGGGGTCCGGAAGCGCCTACACGGCTGTTCTATTGTCAGGCAGATGATCAGGTGCCTTACCTCAACAGTGTGCTGGCGGACTCTGTGATGCGCACCTATACGCCGACCGACTTCAACTCAGCCAATCTGAACCCGACGGCCAATCACGGGCAGTGCGTACAGCCTGCCGTCACGGCTACCATCCTGTTTTTTGCAGGATTTCAGGACATACAGGTCGGTCTTTCAGAATCACCGGCTATGGCAGCACTACAGTTGTATCCCAATCCGGCAGGAAAATTCATGTACTTGCAAGGTATTGAAGGCGAGGTGGCTGTAGCCATCTATGACCAGCAGGGCAGGCTTGTGAAGTTTGTTCCGCAGCAAGAAGCGTCCCAGGCCATTGAGCTGGCGGATCTGCCGGCCGGCATATACGTTGTGCGGATTGCAGGCGAACAGGGGATAGCGAGCCGGAAGCTGATTGTGCAGTAAGCCGCAGGGGCTTTTTTGCCGCCTGCAGCGGCGAAAATATCCGGCAATGCAAAGGGCGTCATGTAATTTTTGTATAAAATTGCATGACGCCCTTTGTGTTTTTTTGCGGCCGGGGCCGCTTCAGACAAAAGCGAGACGCTTAGCCTGCGGCAACCAGCATACTTATACTGTTTTCCTCCAGTCCGCGAAGTATGTCGGGAACATAGTTGCGGATTTCCCGCAGGAGATCTTTCAGATTTGTCTGCTTATCTCCGTCTTCAGCCGATTCGCGCAGCTGTTGCTGTATGCGCAGTTGCAGCTGCTGTCGGGTAAGCATACCCTCTTTATACTCACAAATCATTTGATACCAAAGAATTATAGGCAAATGGCCGGCGTGCTTGCGGTAGCGTTTTTCGCGCTCCAATAGCTTAAATTTTCGGATGGTCCGCAGCGCTTTGGCATATTTTTCCTGCATCAACAATGACTGCAGGTAAGCGCTGAAGAAGAGATGCCAGCGATACTTGATGATTTCCTGCCGGTAGGCCTGCAGGAAAGCCTCTGCATAATTTTCGGCGCTGCGCGCCTTGCCCGACAGGTTGAGTGTATGGACGTAGAAAGAGACGTAGCCTATTTTATTGAAATAATTTTTGCTGGACTTCATGTCCGGCAGCGCCGTCCGCAGCACTTCCATGGCATCTTCTACCCGCCGCTGTCGGAGTAGCACACCGCTCAGATTATTCACATACAAGAGATAGTCGTTGTTTTTCTGACGAATAGAAAGATAACCATAGTAGATTGCCTGATCGTACTCCCTGCACTTGGTGTGCAGCAACATGCGGTTGTGGTAGTAGTTGAGCAACAGTCGCTTGGAGTAATACTGCCCTTGGCGGAACTGATTATCGAGGTAGTCATACTTGTCGCGAAGCTGATCGAGTTTGCGATAGTTGAGGTAAAGAAATGTGAGGCGCACGAGTGCGAGGTAGCGATTCAGTCCGTCGAGCGTATCATCGTAAAACACATCAATGAGCCAATCCTCCCATTGGCGCGTTTCGCCGGTTTCGGTAGTAGCAAACTGGTTGATGATATCGGCCGTAGCCGTGTGAATTTGCTCGCTGATCTGTTTGGACCGCTGATAAGCCTGCTGATAATCCTTCAAAAACTCATCGACCAGGCGATGGTCGTCATAGCGCAGGCGGATCAGCAAGAAATGCCGGTAGGTTTCGACCAGTTCGTAGAACTTGGTAAAGTAGAAAACAGGCAGGCTAAACTCCCTGATTTTTTTGAGCAGCACTTTCTCTTCAGCCGGGTCGATATTATCAGTCATGATGCGCTTCTCCATTTCGCACATCCAGTTGAACTGCTGATCGACATCAATGGCATCGAGGCGTTCGACCACCCAGTTTTTGAGGTGAGAGTACTTGCGTTTATCGATTTCCTCGTCATAGATTTCGCCGTCCCGCAGGCGGTGGCTGTTGTCATTGACTCGTTCGAGGATACCCAGCTTCACTTCGTCCTCAAAACGCTGGGAGTGCAGAAGAAACTCTGTCTCATGAGGCAGTAGACTGCCGGCAAATTCGGTGAATTTCTGAAGTTTGCTGCGCATAATGGCTTTGATTTACTCGTCTGAAACAAGCTAAAACAGCCGCCCTTGCAGGACAATCAAAGAAACCGGGCTTTCCGGTTTACTTGACTGTCACTGCAGCAGACGACAAATCTCCGGTGGGAGATGAATATATATTGCCTTGTACAGTACCCCACCAGGGATACAACAAAAACGATCAATCATACAATGGGCGCAGCAGTCAGCTTACAGCACCAACCCCCCGTCAATACTAATGGTAGTGCCATTGATGTAGGCCGCCTCTTCGGAAGCGAGGAAAACATACAAATTGGCAACCTCGACAGACTCGCCCAGCCGACCCACCGGCGTGCGCTCGCGGAAAGTATCCAGCACATGATCCGGAATGGTCGACATCATTTCCGTATTGATAAAGCCCGGAGCCACCGCGTTGGCTGTTACGCCCTTACGGCCAAACTCGCGCGCCCACACCTTGGTCATGCCGATCACGCCCGCCTTCGTGGCTGCATAGTTGGTCTGACCAAAGTTGCCGGTAAGGCCTACAATAGACGAAGCCGTGATGATACGGCCGTAGCCACCCTCCAGCATATAGGGATGAATAGCCTTCACACAGTTGAATACGCCCGTGAGATTGACAGCTATCACCTGGTCCCACTGCTCGGTAGTAATCTTGCGCATAGTTGCATCGCGCGTGATTCCCGCATTGTTAATCAGGATGTCAATTTTCCCAAAGGCATCGTTGACATCTTTTGCAGCTGCTTCGCAGGCTGCGAGATCCGCCGTATTTACCTGAAAAAACTGCAGCCGGTCAGATCCTGCACCCACGGATGCCGCCAAAGCTTCCGCTTTGTGGCGGTCAATATCCCAAATGGCCACGCGAGCGCCTTCCTCCAGAAAACGAACAACCGTCGCTTTGCCAATTCCACTGGCACCTCCGGTAACAATGGCTACTCTGCCTTTAAGTCGGTCCATAACGTTTTGTTGTAAGTAATAAAGTGAACGATGATTTCGATGAATTGGCTGCAATTTACACCCTGATCTCTAATCGTTGCGAAAACACCCGTCACCTACCAAAAGGTCAATGCCGTTGACTAAGATCTTTTTTTAAACCAACTAATCATTTAATCAACTGATAACAATTAATTTATGATGATACATATATAGGCTGACTAAACATTTAACTGGCAAAAAACGCATTCTGAAGGATTCCTATGCAAATATATAGATTATTATATGTTTTTCCAAATTCCTTTTCCTCTTTTTTGGTGAATACAGACAAAAACATAAGCAGCCGCCTTGCTGGCTGCGCTTGCAGGCCGTTCATTTTTGCCGCCGGCAAAAAATCCCGAACCAGTCCCCCGCCCTTGCTGTCATTGAAAACATACGTGCTTCTGTGTGTGCAGTTAAAATATACCTTGGTTCTCCTTTCGCAGCTTAGTAGAAAAAACTATTTTTGTAAGTAACTAGCAAAAAGGCGTGTCTATACATTCTGTTCTACCAAAGCAATTGACGGGCTTGCACCTC
>JAUMBM010000005.1:0-3766 GCA_032115735.1 Saprospiraceae bacterium | reverse complement strand
ACCAGCCACAAGCCGCTGACAGAGATCTACCGCAAGGTGGATGCGCATCCGGAGGTTAAAAAGGCATTTGTGAGCAGCGGTATTCGATACGATTTGCTGGCGGATGGTTACAACAAAAACAATGACGGCAGTCTGGAGGAGTATATGGAGCAGTTGGTCACCCGCCACGTGTGCGGGCGGCTGAAAGTGGCGCCGGAGCATACGTCCGACGATACCTTGCGCATCATGCGCAAGCCGTCGTTCAAACACTTCCACGAGTTCAAAAATCGCTACGAGCGCATCAACCAGAAGCATGGGCTCAACCAGCCGCTGATCCCGTATTTCATCTCCAGCCATCCCGGTTCGCAGGCAGAAGATATGGCCAACCTGGCGGCAGAGACCAAAGACCTGGGCTTCCGGCTGGAGCAGGTGCAGGATTTTACGCCTACCCCCATGACGGTAGCCACGGAAATCTACTATGCCGGGGTACATCCCTATACGCTTAAGCCGGTTTATGCCGCACGCGACCCCAAGGAGCGCAAGGCACAGCACTTGTTTTTCTTTTGGTACAAGCGCGAAAATCACCAGCAAATACGGCAGGAGCTCAAGTCCCTCGGTCGGGAGGATCTTCTGGAAAAGTTGCTGAACGACAAGAAGAAAGCTGCTAAGCAGGCGTATATCAAAAACAGGGCGCAGGAAGGCCGCCCGGTGCAGACAGCGGGCACTAAAAAAGATACTTTTGCCGCAGGCTCGCGGCAGCGGCCCAAAAAAAGGCTGTTTTAGGCGCCTTTTTGCTGCGCTCAGCAGCCAAGTAAGGCTTGCTTATGAAAAGGCTTTTGGGCGGCTGAGGCCGCCCAAAAGCCTTTTTTATTCTTCATACAAAAGATAGGGCGCTCTGCGCTGCCGAAAGGCAGCCAGCCCTTCCTGCCAGGAAGCGCGGATAGAATCGGCTGACCAGCCCTCCAGAATTTGCTGCCGGAGCGTAGGGCCGCCGGCCAGCCTGTCAAAAAACAGGTTTTCCAGAAAAAACAGGCTGGTATCGGGCAGGTTGTGGTAGGCGTTGATGATATAGCTGAGGTCAATGCTGGCAGCCTCCCGCAGACTGTCGAGCGGCAGGCTGCTCAGGTTGAGCCCCTGGCATTCGATACCGTTGAGGGGTGGGTTCATAGCACCTTCCGTGGGCTGGGGCGTAAATCGGTAGTCGCCCAGTGTACAGAGCGGATGGCCAATGAGCTGGAACTGCTTGTTGGTGCCGCGGCCGAGGCTGAAAGTGGTGCCCTCAAACAGGCAGATGCTGGGATAGAGCGCAATGGCCAGCGGATTGGGCAGGTTGGGCGAGGGCGGAATCGGCAGCAGGTAGGGGCGCTGGTGGCTGTAATGTGCACAGGGGACAATGGTGAGGTCGCAGAGGAGGCCATCGCCCAGCCAGCCTTCGCCGTTGATCATGCGGGCGAATTCGCCAATGGTCATGCCGTGCACAATGGGCACAGGGTGCATACCCACAAACGACTTATAGAGCGTATCGAGTATGGGACCGTCAACGTAGTGCCCGTTGGGATTGGGCCTGTCGAGCACGATCAGCGGCTTGCCATAGCGGGCAGCCGACTGCATGACGTAGTGCAGCGTGCCGATATAGGTGTAGTAGCGAACGCCAACATCCTGAATATCGAAAATTAGCAGGTCGATATCAGCCAGATCCTCTTCGGCCGGAATGCGCTTTTTGCCGTACAGAGATACGAGGCGTACGCCGGTGCGTACGTCAATGCTGTCATTGACCAGCTCCCCGGCATCCGCTTTGCCCCGGAAACCATGCTCGGGGGAGAAAATTTTGTTGACCTGTACACCCAGCGAAAGCAGGGTGTCTACAAGGTGTACGCCCTCGACCAGCGAGGTATGGTTGACGATGAGTCCGACGGACTTGCCGGCCAGCAGGGGCAGGTAGAGGGGGAGTTGCCCGGAGCCCATCTCTATGGGCGGCGGCAGCGGTATGGCTATCGCCTCCGCGCCGGCTTGTGTCTTTCTACCTGCCGGCGGGTCAGCCTGCTCCCTGGGCACGACTTTTCGACGAGCCCGCTCCGCAGCTCCGGGCTGCAATTGTCGGGAACAATTTATGGTAAAAAGAACCATTATAATAAGAATTATTTTTATCTTGCCTTCCATATACCTCTAGCTTGCAGTTGAATGATGACGGATACATTTGCCATAGTCGATATCGAAACCACGGGCGGGCGGCCCGACCGCGATAAAGTTACTGAAATCGGTATTGTCCTGCACAATGGTCGCCAAATATTATCTACCTACTCAACGCTGATCAATCCCGAATGTTACATTCCCTACGGGATTACCCAAATCACCGGGATCACGCAGGAGATGGTAGCCGACGCCCCCCGCTTCTACGAAGTGGCCAAAGAGATTGTCGAACTGACGGAGGGTGCCATCTTTGTCGCGCACAATGCCCGCTTTGATTACAGTTTTTTACGGGAAGAATTTGGCCGCCTGGGCTACACTTTCAGCCGCAAACAGCTCTGCACGGTGCGTCTTAGCCGCAAGGTATTTCCCGGCCTGCAGAGCTACAGCCTTGAAAATCTGATCCGCCACTTCAGCATAGAGGCTAAGCGCCGGCACCGGGCGCTGGATGATGCGCTGGCCACCGCCCGCCTGCTGGAAATGGCTTTCGAGGCGCAAAGCGGGCAGGTGACGGTCAAAGAGATGGTGCAGCAGGGGCTGCAGGCCACCCGCCTGCCGCAGCATTTTCAGGCCGGGCAGCTGGAACAGCTGCCGGAGGCCTGTGGGGTCTACTACTTTTACAATGCTCACAAGGAAGTGGTGTATGTGGGTAAAAGTATCAATATACGCAAACGGGTAGCCGAGCATTTTGCCGATATGACAGACAAAGGGCTACAGTTGCAGCGGCAGGTGGCCGACCTTAGTTATGAAGTCACCGGTAGCGAGCTGGTAGCACTTTTGCTGGAGTCGGCAGAGATTAAAAGGTTGCTGCCGCCCATCAACAGAGCACAGCGACAGCAGTCATTCCCGTTTGGTATCCACGCGTTTTACGATGAGGAAGGGGTGCTCAATTTTGATGTCATCCGGCTCAACGAAAAAGTAAAGAGCGAAAAAACGGTGATTTCTGAGTATCCTACCTATATGCGCGCGAAGGCGCGGCTCAATCAGGTGCTGGCGGAGCACGAACTATGTTCCCGCTACTGTCATCTTTATCCGGGGCAGGGAGCCTGCTTTTTGTATCACCTGCGGCAGTGCCGCGGTGTGTGCGCGGGGCAGGAGCCAGCCGAAGACTACAACCAGCGCGCTGCGCAGGCGCAGGAGCGGATGCGCACGGTCTTTGACAGTGATTTCTTATTGCTGGATAAGGGGCGCTCGGCCGATGAGCAGGCGGTGGTGCTTGTCCGCGAGGGGGGCTTTCAGGGATATGGCTATATCGATAGGGAAGTTGCCCACTCAGTTGAGGAGCTGCTCGAGGCCGTCCGGCCGCAAGCGGGCAATGCCGAAACCAACCGCATTATCCAGCGGTTTATGAGTCAGCATCCGGCCGCTAAAGTGATTCCGCTGGATCCCGCCCGTCGCAAGCGCTAGCCGCAGCAGCTGGCCGGAAGGGCTGCTGGCTGCCTTTTTTACCCCCCCCAAGCCGAAAAAAGGGGCTGCTGGTCGATTTTTCTGCGGCAGCATCTTCGTATTATGTGTATATTTGGATAGATAAGCTGGTAGAGGGATGGCTTTGAGGGGGTGATATCAGCTAGCCAATATTACGGTAGATCAACAACAGTCG
>JAUMBM010000004.1:0-4936 GCA_032115735.1 Saprospiraceae bacterium | reverse complement strand
GGCGACGGGCAGTGGCGGCTGCAGCAGGCGCACAGGTCGCCCTGCTATACTACCCGGCTTGCGGAGGTGCTGAAGGTGAAAAATTAGGTGAATGCCGCCTGCCCTGGCGGCTGTTTTGGCTGAAGGCCCGGGCGCACTGCGTGTCGGCCTAAAGTAGCTGACCGGGCGTCGCCTGATCCCAAAGGCCAACACAACTGAAAATAGGCAGGGGCTTGTTACAAAACCATGCGTATGTACCGCTCCTGCTGTAAAAGCAGCGTTGAAAGAAAATTTACCCGGCACGAAACAATATACTTACGTTTTACGTTATTAACGCAAATCAGAACTAATGATCAAGAGTTTTGGTGACAAGGAATCCGAAAAAATTTGGGTGGGTATTCGATCAAGGAAATTGCCCTATGAGATACAGGATATTGCGCGGCGGAAGTTGAGGATGATCAACAGCGCGCAGGATATTACGGATCTTCGGATTCCGCCCGCCAACAGACTTGAGAAATTACAAGGTGATCTCCGGGAGTATCATAGCATCAGGATTAATCATCAGTGGAGAATCATCTTTATATGGACCCATGGTGACGCATACAATATTACCATAGTAGATTATCATTAACTGTACATGTATGGAAAAACTAAAAAATATCCACCCGGGTGAAATTCTGCTGACAGAATTTCTAGTCCCTATGGGGATCTCCGCTTATCGGTTGGCTAAGGAAACTTTTCTGCCGCAGACGCGCATAGCCGAAATCATCAAAGGCAACCGAAGAATCACTGCTGATACAGCGCTTCGCCTGGCCAAATTTTTTGGAACAAGCGCCAAGTTTTGGTTGGGCCTTCAAAATGATTACGATCTGGAAGAAGAGAGAACGCACAAAGAGCAAGCCTTAAACAGCATCAAGCCTTTTTCGGAAAGTGCTGCTTAGGCTCGGGCGTGTCCCAATGCATGCGCAGATTTTGAAGGCGTACAGCCTGCGCTGTGTGGCTTCAAAAAACGTGGAAACACACGAGAAAAAGCATTATTTTAGAGCCAGTGAAAGAATCCCGGGTGCGCGCAGGCCACGGAAGGTCGGTTAGGCGCCAGGGCGGCGCGGGCGGGCGCCGGCGAGCCGGGCAGCACAACCATAATAAGCACGCTGGTGGACAAGGAAACGGACAATTATTTCTGGCAATTTGATGCCGGGTACTGGTTTCAGCAACTGAACAGTACCGACAACGGGCTGTCGCAGGCGGCAGCCGAAAGGATTGTTGCTGCTGCAGGCTCACGCCCCCGAACCAGATCGCGTTTCCAAAAAGATGCCTGGCTGCTGGCAGGCCAGTTCAAAAATCCGCTCATGCTCCTGCTCGTCGGGGCCATTGTGATCTCCGGCTTTCTGGGCGAGACCTCCGATGTGTTTATCATCCTGTTTATCCTTCTCTCCTCCGGGCTGCTCAGCTATTTTCAGGAGCGCAATGCAGGCAAAGTGGTTGAAAAACTTCAGTCGCTGATTTCAATCAAGTCGACGGTGCTGCGCGACGGGCAGGCGCGGGAGCTGCCGTCCGCGCAGATCGTAGCAGGTGATGTCATCCTTCTCAATGCCGGCGATATGCTGCCGGCAGACTGCCTCATCCTTGAGTCGAATGAGCTCTATGCCAACGAGTCCAGCCTGACGGGCGAGTCCTATCCGTCGAAAAAAGCAGCCGGCCTGCCGGAGGCAGACGCGGAGCTCAGTGCGCGGACCAACTGCCTTTGGCAGGGGACCAACATCGTAAGCGGTCATGCAAAAGCCTTGGTCATCCGGACGGGGGATCGCACCTTGCTGGGAGGGATCGCCTCCGGTGCGTCGACAACTGTAGAGACGACCTTTGAGAAGGGCATCAAAGATTTTGGCTTTCTGCTGATGAAAATAACGCTGACGCTGTCCATATTTATCCTGATCGTCAACTTGTTGTATCACAAAAATATAATCGACTCGGCTTTGTTTGCCCTGGCCCTGGCAGTCGGTATGGCGCCTGAGCTGCTGCCCGCCATCACCACCATCGCCATGAGCGCCGGCGCCAGAAGATTGCTGGACAAAAAAGTGATTGTCAAAAAACTGAATTCTATCCAGAATCTCGGCGAGGTCGATCTGCTGTGCACCGACAAAACGGGTACCATCACCGAGGGAACGATTGCCATCGCCGGCCTGACAGATGCTATGGGCCGCGAGAGCGAATGGGTCAAACAACTGGCTTTCTGGAATGCGACTTTTGAAAGCGGATACGCCAATCCTATCGATGAGGCACTGAAACAGCTGGCCATCCGCGAGCCCGTGTTGGCCCAAAAAACGGGCGAAGTCCCCTACGATTTCATCCGAAAAATGCTGAGCATCGCCATCCGCACCGAGCAGGCACAGCTGCTCATCAGCAAAGGCGCTTTTACACAAATACTCGGTATCTGCACCCGTATACACCTCGGTGAGCAAAACATTGCAGACATCGCCCCCTACCGGCAGACCTTAGCAGAAAAATTTGAACAGTTTGGCCTCAATGGCTTGCGTGCGATAGGCATTTGTTACAAAACCATAGATACCGGCAACATCTCCAAAGCGCTGGAATCCGACATGATTTTTGCGGGTTTTATCCTGATGAACGACCCCGTGAAACAAGGTATTCAGGATACGGTCAGCGAACTGCACAAACTCAAGGTGGGGCTGAAGGTTATCACGGGAGACAACAGGAATGTAGCCGAGAGCATCGCCAGGCAGATCGGATTCAGGCAGCCCGTCATCATGACGGGCAAAGAGCTCCTGCATACGAGTTCCGAGGCCTTAGTCCAGCTGGTGAAGAAAACACACATTTTTGCGGAAGTAGAGCCCCAGCAGAAAGAACGCATCATACTGGCGCTCAAGCGCCATCACACGGTTGCCTACCTGGGCGACGGCATCAACGATGTATCCGCCATCAAAGCAGCCGATGTAGGCATCTCCGTTGAAAATGCGGTCGATGTGGCGAGAGAGGCGGCAGATTTTGTGCTGATGGAAAAAGATCTGCTGGTGCTGGCAGAAGGTATCCGGGAGGGGCGGAAAACATTTGCCAATACCATGAAGTACCTCTACATCAGCACGGGCTCTACCTTTGGCAACATGTGCAGCGTAGCTGCGGCCTCTCTGGTGCTGCCATTTTTGCCCATGCTCCCCAAACAGATTCTGCTGAACAATTTCATCACGGACTTTCCCTTCCTGACGGTCACGACGGACAATGTAGATCAGGAGCAGTTGAAAAAGCCCGGCAAGTGGAATTTGAAAGTCATCCGGAATTACATGATTGTCTTCGGCATCCACAGTTCTTTTTTCGATATACTCACCTTTGTGACGCTTTACCTGCTGCTCAAAGCCAAGGAATCCGAATTTCAGACCGGCTGGTTTGTGGAGTCGGTACTCACGGAGCTGTTCATCGTTTTCATCATACGGACACGCAAGAGCTTCTTCAACAGCAGGCCGGGCAGGTATCTTTTCGTCTTTAGCCTGTTGGCGCTGGTTGTAACCCTTGGCCTCCCTTACATGCCCCTGGCCACAGACATTGGCCTGTCGCCCTTGCCCTGGGATACCCTCGGCGCCATTCTGCTGATTGTCGCGGCCTATGTTGTTACCGCAGATTGGTTGAAGATTTGGTTTTTTAAAAAACACCCTGGTGCCTGATGGCCGGCCGGATCTGCGAAGGCCGGTCTCAAAATGCTCCCGGCACCCAAGGCGTGCCGGTAATTTACCGCCCCGCAAAGGCTTACTAAGCTCCAGGCGCTTGTCAAGGTCAAAACCTGTGGGTGGCCGCATAAAATTTTGCTCGTAACAATTGACAAGCTGCTCAAATCCTAATATTTTTAGCTGCCGGGCAGTGAAAGCCCGCAACCACGGATTATATGCCGGCGCTGAACTTAACTGTCCAACAAACGAAGGCACCTCATTTAATGACAACGACTTTAAAAAAATCAAAATGACAGAAAACAAAAAAACAATTTCTATGGCTAAAGCCACCATACTGGGTTCACTACTGGGGGTTCTCTTAGTCGGGATACTTGCTTTGCCATTTTACCTTGTTTACGGCATTGAGAGTTTCGAAAAATTAACGCTATTCTTTAAGTTTAGAATTTTTGTTCCGTCGGTCGTTTTGGGGATTATTGTACACGAATTTATTCATGGACTAACATGGTCGATAGCCGCAAAGATACCAGTGACCAATATAAAATATGGCTTTCAATTAAAAACACTTACTCCTTTTGCTCATTGCAAAGTGCCTATTAACATTATTGCTTACAGAATAGGCACACTAATGCCTTTCATACTAATGGGTTTGGCACCCTACCTTTACTCGATTTTGACAGAAAACCAGATAGTATTGGGCTTCAGTCTGTTTTTTAGCTTTAGTGCTATCGGTGATTTAATAATTCTTTGGATAACAAGAAATATTTCGGCTGATAAGGATGTTCAAGACCACCCAACTGAAGGTGGCGTTATAGTCGTTGACTAACTCAAAGAACGGTTCAAGGTCAACGATAATAGGCCGTGGGTGGGATGGTTGGCGAAATTTGGACAGCAACCCGGAAAAATTCAAGTGCGGAATGAAAAAAGTACGGAGAAAGTTTTTTCCGTTGGAAACCTTGACATTCACTTCAGCCTGCTGAGGTGTGCTGCTAAGCGGTATGCCCGGCACTTTTGGCTTGCATTGATGAAACAATAATGGCAAATTTATTTTCCTTAACTTTCGCCAAAACTGTCCAAACAGGGTCGATCTTCTGAACAGATAACCTGAAGCGGTCTGATCTGATACGCGCCCTTGTGCGCCTGCAAAAACAGACAAGCATGAATACAGTATACCGACTGAGCTATCTGATGGTTGTAACATTGCTGAGCCTTGCGTGTGCTGAGCAGAAAACGGCTGAGGAAAAAATCAACAGCCCTGCACTGACAGACACGCTAAGGTTTAC
>JAUMBM010000003.1:0-1608 GCA_032115735.1 Saprospiraceae bacterium | reverse complement strand
ACATCGCAGTCGATTTCCTGCTGCATCAAATAGGTCAGTCGTTGCTCGATGAGAAAGCTGGCAAGGCCCAGCTTTCTGTATTCCGGTCGGGTTGCCAGCCGACTCAGCAGTACGGGACGTTCGCTCATATCCAACAGACGGCATATCGGATCTTCCATCGGCATCGCAGGACGCAGCAGGCTGAGTCGGGCAACACTCACCAGCCTTGAGCCGTGCCATACCATAAAATGGATAGAATCGTGTTCGAGTCCATCTATAAGCGCGTAGCGGGAGTCGCAGTACAATGCGAGATCCGACGAATGCCAGGCACAGCGACGAAGATCGCTGATAGCCGCCAGCGTATCCTTATTCATCCGGCCGGCATCGATAATGTGGAGATTGAACTGGTTCAGCATGAGAGAATATGCTTACTTTTGTATAGTAAGCCTCCGCCAAATATCAGTCTCCAGTCGCCCGAAACCCCGTAAAGTAGCACTACATAGCAGCTATTTCAATCGACATATACAACCATGCCCAACATCATCGTTGACAGACGTACCCGACAGCTACTTAAAGATTTGCTGGAAGCCCGCTGCTTTGGAACTATCACCAGCGAGAGCAGCCCGCACCTGCCGTTTCATGCGGCGGAGAACCGCTACACTTTTTCAGACAAAAACCCCAAGTACCTGCAGCTGGCCACGCAGGTTTTTCCCCAACTACAAAGGGATGACGGCCGCCAGGCCAAAGCCCGCGTACTGAGTAGTTTTTTCAGTGACCAGACTGACAGCCTCAACCAGGATAATCTATCGGCTATCATTGGCTATGCCATGGAGCTGCAGCCGCCCGATGGCAAAGCCGTACTGGGTCTTGAGGCTTTTGACGAAGCTGCTGCCCTGCGCGCGCTCTGTTCCCGCATACCTGACTACACGCTTGAGCAGCGGCTCACCATCAACAGCGGCAAGGGACAGAAGATCGCAGACCTGGAACTGACAATAGCTGCTACGCAGCAACAGCTTGCGGACAGCAGGCTGCAAGGTGACCAACTCGCGGCGCGGCTTCGCCGCCAACAGTACCTCCTGCTGGCTTTCGCCGCAGCCCTGCTGGGGCTGCTGGCGCTGCTCCTCGCCAGACCGGCATTGCCGGCTGCCGAGCACCCACCCGCCAAGGGCGAACCTTTGGGGGAAATCAATATCCTCTTTCGCATGAAAGACAGCCTGACCGTCTGGCCGCATACCTTTCTAAAATTCTATGAAACGGATAATGCTGATCAGCTGTTTGTCGAGGCCCGCGGTATCTACCGCAATACCAGAAGACCCGGCAGCCTGCCCAGACCCGACACCCTCACCCATACGGGTATCGCTTTCAAACGAAATAATTTTTTCCAGATTGAACTATACCCCCAAAATCCCGATGATCTCCAAAGCTACGGCAAGGTCTATATTACCACTTACAGCGCTGACCTGATTGAAAAACTCAAAAATAATTATCCTGTCTACGGTATCTGTATGGGTATCTCCAACTATCGCAATGCACAAAATGAAGGCGGAATTGCCAATCTTTCTTCCTTTGTGTTTGTCAGCAAAACGGATACGCTCCCGTACGGCATCAACCACCTCAACCAGCTTTACA
>JAUMBM010000002.1:0-6524 GCA_032115735.1 Saprospiraceae bacterium | reverse complement strand
GATTGCGGAGAAAGAGCATGAGATTGCGGAGAAAGAGCATGAGATTGCGGAGAAAGAGCATGAGATTGCGGAGAAAGATCGATTATTACAAGAAGAGCGCCGGCGCTCGGAAGAGGAAATACAAAAAAACATGGAGTTGCAGAAGGCGTTGGAGGAATTAAAGAAGCGGCTGGATTCTTTGGCGCAATAGTTGATGAAAATTGAAGATTGATTTAATAATTTTACTTTGGATTTTCCAAAAGGGCAATATCTTTGCGCATGGAAAGCAGACAAACTATCTCCGACAAATTTGGTTATGAAGGACTCACCTTCGATGATGTCCTCTTGTTGCCCGCCTACAGTGAAGTTCTTCCCCGCGATGTTGACATTTCCACGCGACTGACCAGAGAAATACGGCTCAATGCGCCTATGATTTCTGCAGCTATGGATACGGTTACAGAAAACAGGCTGGCGATAGCTATTGCCAGGCAAGGCGGAATGGGAATTATCCACAAGAATATGTCCGTTGCGGAACAGGCTGATCAGGTGCGCAGTGTTAAGCGTTCTGAAAGCGGCATGATTGTCGACCCTGTCACCTTGCTGGGGGATGCAGTAGTGTCGGACGCGCGCCAGTTGATGCAGCGATTTAAGATCGGTGGCATTCCGATCGTAGATGCTTCCAACAAACTTATTGGTATATTAACCAACCGGGATTTGCGTTTTGAGGCCAATGGGCAGCGGCCGGTTCGCGATATTATGACTAGTGAGCACCTGGTGACGGCTCCCGTAGGTACGACGCTGGAGCAGGCACGTAGCATTTTGCAGCAAAATAAGATAGAGAAGCTTCCTGTAGTTGATGATGATTATTGCCTTGTGGGGCTCATCACTTATCGGGACATCATGAAGGTACAGGACTACCCCAATTCTTGTAAGGACTCACTGGGACGCCTGATGGTAGGCGCCGCTGTTGGGATTGCCCAAGACACCATGGAGCGTGTTGAAGCGCTTGTGCGTGTCGAGGTAGATGTTTTATGTGTCGATACTGCGCATGGACATTCCAGAGGAGTATTGGATATGGTGCGTCAGATCAAGCATACTTTTCCACAGGTACAGGTGGTCGGGGGTAATGTGGCTACCGGTGCCGGTGCCAAGGCATTGGCTGATGCAGGGGCAGATGGAGTAAAAGTGGGTGTAGGCCCCGGATCTATTTGTACTACGCGGGTGGTAGCAGGTGTTGGTGTACCCCAGTTGAGCGCGATTTTCGAAGCTGCCAGCGCGCTGAAGGGAACGGGCGTGCCCGTTATAGGTGATGGTGGTATCAGATATACCGGAGATATTGCTAAAGCGCTGGCAGCAGGAGCGGAGACTATCATGGCGGGATCCTTATTTGCCGGTGTTGAAGAAGCCCCGGGAGAAACCATCATTTACGAAGGACGCAAGTTCAAGGTTTATCGTGGCATGGGTTCATTGGGTGCTATGCAGCTGGGATCCAAAGATCGGTATTTTCAGGATGTGGAAGATGATATCAAGAAGCTGGTGCCGGAAGGCATAGAGGGCAGGGTACCCTATAAAGGTAATTTAGCGGAGGTAATGGTTCAGTATCTGGGAGGGCTTCGTGCGGGTATGGGTTACTGCGGAGCATCGACCATCCCCGAGCTGCAACAGGCTCGCTTTGTCCGAATTACCAATGCAGGTTATTTGGAGAGTCACCCGCATAACATAACCATCACCAAAGAGTCGCCCAACTACAGCCGTCGCTAAATGTCAGCAATGGCCAGATGTATGGGCAACTTGGATAGCTGGTTGGCTTTAATAATGTAGTCGTCTATGGAAAAAATCAGGATTGCGCTGTTGCTGGTTGCGGGACTGTTGGCTGTAAGCTGTGATGCTCAGCCACCTTCAGCCAAATCACCCGTAAACAAGGGTACCTATGCGCTTGAAGACAGTGAGCTTGCATCCCGCTACGCCCGCTTTAGCAAAGCTTATTTTGCTGGCGGCTGTTTTTGGTGTACGGAGGCTGTTTATGAGCGTGTAAAGGGTGTCGAGGCTGTTTATTCGGGCTACTGCGGAGGTCATGTGAAGAATCCTACCTATGAACAGGTAGGGAGTGACCGGACGGGGCATGCAGAGTCAATTGTAATCTTTTACGATCCACAGCAGGTGAGCTACGAGCGCTTGTTAGAGGTATTTTTTGCTACCCATGACCCTACTACGCTCAACCGGCAGGGACCTGATGTAGGCACAGCTTACCGATCAGCCATTTTTTATCTTTCTGAAGAGCAAAAAAAGGCTGCTGAGAGTTACATTGCAAAGCTGGAAGAAGAGGGTCGTTTTAAGGCTCCGATTGTTACGGAGGTGAAGCCGGCATCAACTTTTTGGCTGGCAGAAGATTATCATCAGGACTATTACGAACTGAATCCTGACAATCCTTATATCCAGCGGATTAGTAAGCCCAAGGTGGAGAAATTTAACCGTCAGTTTCCCGAGTTGCGTAAGCAGTAGTTGGCCAGTGTTGTGGAATTGCTACCTCCGGCAGCAATTCCACAACAGATTTTAGGGGGCCAATCGGTGAATATCCCACTGGTTTGCTCCCAACGGCCGATAAGAGAATCGGTCATGGAGACGGTTGACGCGACCCTGCCAAAACTCAAAACCGTTGGGGATCACGCGGTAGCCGCCCCAAAAACTGGGTATGGGTACCTCTCCGTGTTTAAATTTCTCGCTTATTTCTTCAAATTTTGCGTGCAATAGTTGTCGGGAGTTGATGACACTGCTTTGATCAGAGCTCCAGGCGCCGATCTGGCTGCCGCGCGGGCGTGTCAGAAAATATTTAGCGGATTCAGCGGTGGACACTTTCTCAGCAGTTCCCGTGATACGAATTTGACGCTCAAGTTCAGGCCAGTGGAAGAGCAGTGCCACCTTGGGGTTGGCAGCAATATCTGCCGCTTTTTTGCTGCTGTAGTTGGTGTAAAATACGAAACCTTCCCGGTCAAAAAGCTTTAGCAGCACTGTTCGTATTGAAGGTTGGCCGTCTGCATCAACTGTGGCGAGGCTCATGGCATTGGGCATGGCAACCCCTCCCTCGTGTGCCTGCATAAACCAGGTTTCAAACTGGGTGACAGGATCGTCGGACAGATCTTCCCGGTCAAGTCCTAGTTTGGTGAATTCTTCTCTCATTTCGCTCAAGTCCATAGTACGGCCGTATTGATATTAAAATGCCTTTGGAAACAAATTTTCCAATAGCTTTGTTTGCCAAACGATGGTCGATGGATACAAATCCAAGTCAGGGATTGGTCTTGCTGGACATTCATAGTCACCAGACAGTGGTTACAGGGGACAGTCGTGTTGTTTGTAGCCTCGACATAGCAGTCTGGGCAGCCCGGCATGGCGGCAGCGGCTGGTTTTCGGTAGGACTTCATCCTTGGACGTTGACAGACCACTGGCCTGAGCAGCTGCCAGCACTGGCTGCTGCTGCAACAGACAAAGACGTAGTACTTATCGGGGAGGCGGGGCTCGACAGGCTGCACGGGCCGTCTATGGAATTGCAGGTGAAGGCCTTTGTTGCCGTAGCGAATCTGGCTGAGCATACAGGCAAGCCCCTGCTGATCCACTGTGTGCGTGCTTTTGAAGAAATTATGCTGCTGCACAGGGAGCGGCGGCCGGAGGTTGCCTGGATTATTCATGGATTCAACAAATCGCTGCCGCTGGCTGAGCGGCTTTTGGCGGCAGGTTTTTACCTCTCTTTTGGCGCGGCCTTGCTGCCGGCCAGGGGGCCGGCAAGCTTTTTTCACCAACTACCTGCCGGCCGGATTTTTTTAGAAAGTGATATGGCCGCCGGCAGGCTGCAGGAGATCTATGCGCGCGCAGCAAGGCTGCGGGCTGTATCAGTGGAAATGCTGGCGGCACAGTTGTGGCACAACTGGCATCAAATAATGACAACAAGCCCCGGGCAATGACCTTTCGGGCAGTATGGACAACTAAACAAAAGGGCGCTGAGCGCTGCATAAAAATAACAGTATGGCTACAATACCTGCCTGGTTGGAGCGGATGGAATTGCTTACAGGAGCGGAAGGTCTGAGTAAATTATTGAATGCAAGAGTGTTGGTTGTGGGGCTTGGAGGCGTGGGCAGCTTTGCTGCCGAATTTTTGGCCCGGGCGGGCATTGGCGGGATGGTGATTGTCGACGGAGACCGGGTTGATGCTTCCAACAAAAACAGGCAATTGGTGGCACTCGACTCTACTGTGGGGGAGTTGAAGGCATCGGTCATGGGGAAAAGGCTGCTTGATATAAATCCCGATTTGCAGCTGGAAATGGTGTCCCGTTTTTTGGAACCCTATGATATGGGGCTTTTGATTGACAGTGGTTTTGACTGGGTGCTTGATTGCATTGACAGCGTACAGCCCAAGTTGGAGCTGATACAGGTGTGCCAGGATAAGGGCGTTCGCTTCATCAGTTCGATGGGTGCTGGCGGAAAAACTGACCCGGGCAGGGTGCGGGTGATGCGTTTGGAAGAGGCGCGCAACTGCCCTTTTGCGCAGCAGATACGCAAGACGCTGCGTCGGCGGCAGCGAGCGGTTGATTTTGAGGTAGTATCTTCGGATCAGGAGACTGTGCGCGACGCCTTGCAGCTTACGGATGGCAGTCGGTACAAAAAATCCTTTTACGGAACGATCTCCTACATGCCTGCGCAATATGGGCTGCACCTGTCTGCACATGTATTGAATAAGCTCTTGGCAAGTTAAATTCTTGTTTGTAGAGGGCATTAATGCGGTCAGCCGGGCTGGGTAGAAAGTAAAAAGCCCTATATTTGGGGCTTAACAGCAGCATACAGCATGAGTGAATTGATAAAGCATGAGTGTGGCGTTGCCCTGGTGAGGCTCCGTCAGCCTATGAGCTATTACCAGGAAAAATATGGCACTGCCTTTTATGGTCTGAACAAGCTGCGTTTGTTGATGCAGAAGCAGCGCAACCGAGGGCAGGACGGGGCCGGTATGGCAGTTGTGAAACTCGATGTACAGCCTGGTGAAAAATACATCAGCCGCAAGCGCAGCATTGCTCCCAACTACCTTGATGACCTGTTTGAACAAATTTTCAGACATTTTAAGGACCTCAAAGCGGAGCAGCTGCAAGATGCTGAATGGCTGAAGGCCCATAAGCCCTACATGGGCGAGCTGCTGCTGGGGCACTTGCGCTATGGCACCCACAGCGCAAATACCATAGAAACCTGCCACCCCTTTTTACGCCAAAACAACTGGATAACGCGCAATCTTATCCTGGCCGGAAATTTCAACCTGACCAATGTTGACGAGCTTTTTACTGAGCTGATTGAGCTGGGGCAGTATCCCAAGGAAAAATCGGATACGGTGACGGTGCTGGAAAAAATTGGCCACTTTCTGGACGATGAGGTGCAGCGCCTTTTTACGTGGTTTAAGCCTGACGGTTATGACAACCGGGAGATAGGCCGGCTGATTGCCAGGAATCTCGACTTACAGCGGCTGCTGCGCCGCGCCTGTCGCAAGTTTGACGGCGGGTATGTGATGACGGGGCTGCTGGGGCATGGAGATGCGTTTATGATACGAGACCCCAATGGTATCCGGCCTGCATATTACTATGAAGATGAAGAAATTGTTGTGGCAGCTAGTGAGCGGCCGGCGATACAGACCACGCTGGAAGTACACATTAGTAAAGTCCAGGAGCTGCCACCGGGTCAGGCGTTGATAATCAAAGCGAACGGTGACACTAGTATAAAGCCATTTGCGGATCCGCGACCTCGGGCTTCCTGTTCTTTTGAGCGTATCTACTTCAGTCGCGGGAATGATCGCGACATTTACCTGGAGCGGAAAGAGTTGGGGCGTCGATTGACCAAGCCCATACTTAAGGCGATTGATGAGGACTTTAAGCATACGGTTTTTTCTTTTGTGCCTAACACAGCAGAGACGGCATTTATCGGGCTTCAGGAAGGCTTAGAGGCGGCACTTAACGGAATAAAAGCAGAGAAAATAGTCCGTATGGGAAGTGACGCTCGTGCCGGCAAGCTGGAGAAAATTTTGACCATGCGCCCTCGGGCCGAGCGGGTAGTGGTAAAAGATGAAAAGCAGCGGACATTTATAGCAGATACGGTAGCGCGCGGATCCATGGTGTCGCATGTGTACGATGTTACCTACGGGATTGTTGAAAACGAAAAAGATACGTTAGTATTGCTGGATGATTCGATTGTCAGGGGTACTACTTTGCGCGACAGCCTGATACAGATCGTATCGCGCCTGCGACCCAGGAAGATCGTCATTGTGAGCTCGGCACCACAGATTCGATACCCGGACTGTTATGGTATTGATATGTCAAAAATGGGAGAATTTGTTGCCTTTAAAGCGCTGGTTGCCTTGCTGAAGGAGCATGGCAAAGAGCAATTGTTACACGACACTTATGAGCGCTGTAAGGCTTCGATGAAGCTGCCGCTGGATAAGGTGGTCAACGAGGTTATTCCATTATATGAGCAATTTTCATACGAGGAGATTTCTGACAAGGTAGCGCAGATTATCACTCC
>JAUMBM010000001.1:0-8924 GCA_032115735.1 Saprospiraceae bacterium | reverse complement strand
CGCCCCGGCAGTACCAAATTATCTCCGGTGAGCGCCGCTGGCGCGCTTCCAGACTGGCGGGGCTCGAAGAGGTACCTGCCTTCATCCGCATCGCCAACGATCAGGAGTTGCTGGAGATGGCCCTGATCGAGAATATACAGCGGGAAGATCTCAATGCTATGGAGATTGCCTATTCTTACTATCGGCTCAAAAACGAGTTTGAGCTCACGCACGAAAAGCTGGCTGATCGCGTGGGTAAAGATCGGTCTACGATCACTAACTACCTGCGCCTGTTAGAATTGCATCCCGACGTCGTCAATGCGATTAAAACTGATGCCATCAGTATGGGGCATGCGCGTGCGATTGCTGGCCTTTCTGACAAGCTGCTGCAAAAGGAATTTTTACAGAAAATTCTTACCAACAACTGGTCGGTGCGGGACGCGGAGCGGCAAATGAAGTCATTTAAGACGGGCGATAAGGTCAAAACGGCGCCAAAGGAGCAGTTGCGGACAAAACTGTCTGCCGACGAGCAAAAAATGCTGGAAGATTTCAGGGCATTCTTTGGTACGGGTCAGCTGCGTATACAAGTTGACGACGCGGCTACCGGCCGTGGCCAGATTGTCATTCCTTTTAAAGATCAGCAGCAGCTTACGGAATTTTTCAAGTGTATCGAACAATAGCATGATGATTCGATCTCTGCTGCTGGCCGGTTTGGCTGTATGGCTTGCCTCAGGTTTACATGCGCAGGCCGCACCGCCGCCGGCCGATACCATCGCTGCGGTGCTGCCCGGCCTCAGGCCGATCGAGCCAGCCAAGTCGCTGCGCTGGTCACTCATACCCGGGGGCGGACAGATCTACAATCGCCGCTACTGGAAAGCACCTATTGTATATGGTGCTTTTGTCGGGGTAGCTGCCTGGGTCGATTTCAATACGACCAACTACAATCGCCTGCAGGAGGCCTACCAGCTGAGTTTGCTGGGGTCGACGCACGAATTTAGCGGTACTCGCCTTGATAGCCCCACCAGCCTGCGGCGGCTGCGCGACAGCTATAACAAACGCCGGCAAACCGCTTATGCCGGCTTGTTGATTCTGTATGCTATGCAGAGTATGGAAGCCTTTGTGGATGCTCACTTATCGACTTTTGATATTCGCGAAGATTTGGAGCTGGGTTTTCGACCAGCGGTAGTACCCCTGCCAGGTAATGAGTTGGCGGCAGGTATGGGTGTTTTCCTCCGATTTTAGTCATTCAGTCGGTTGCGGGCAAAACACATTGGCCGGCGCGGCGTTCTTAGTGAGTATCAAACCTGCTGTTATGCGCATTCTTTTCATCGTAGCGGGCCTGTTGCTCTTGGCTGAACCCTTACTTGCACAGACGGAGCGCAATTGGGGACTGGTGGTCTTTCCCCAGCTGGGACATCGCCGTCTGCTCTATACCGATGCCTACACCCGTGAAGATGTTGCAGCGCTTGAGGCAGCTGAAAGATTCAGGCCGGGGGTAAGCCTGGGTGTACTCAGCAGTCGCCGCGTCGACAAAATCGGCCTGCAGTTCGGACTGCAGTATGCTAATGTAGGCTATCTCAGCCCCAGAACGGATTATGCACTCAACGATCCTGACAGAGGTATCTATACCTCTTTTCGGCAGGGCTACCGGGTACACCAAATCCATGTGCCCCTGTCGATCAATTTTTATCAGGATCTGGGTACCAAAGATGCCTTCTACTTCATGTTTGGCCTGAATCTGGGCTACCAGCTGTCGGCAGATTCTGTGCTGCTGCGGTACACGGGTGAAATCACTGACAGGCAGTACAGCCGGGAGACCAACCAAATCAGGGCCTTTCAGCAGGGATTTCAGACGGCTATGGGCTGGGAAAGAAAGCTGGGCAACCGCATCGTACTGGCCGTTCAGCCGACATTTATATTCTGGTTTTCAGGGGTATTTCCGCCAGAAATACCTCTCAACAGGAATTTATATCAGGTAGGTCTATCAACTTCTGTGCGCCTGCAGCGGCCGTGGGAAGAGTAGCTGACAGATTTTTGGGCGGCTTTAGCCGCCGGTCATCACCACTACCTATGACCATGCTACCAAGATTTTTGTAATACAATCAATACTAAATACTATGGAATATCGCAGACTCGGTAAATCTGGCCTGCAGCTGAGCGTTCTTTCGTTGGGCTCATGGCTTACTTTTGGCAAACAAATCGGGGATGATGTGGCAGAGGCTCTGATGGTGGAGGCTTATGGTCAGGGGGTAAACTTTTTTGATAATGCTGAAATCTATGCTCAGGGCAAGTCGGAAATTGTCATGGGCAATATCCTGAAAAAACAAGGATGGGATCGTACGTCCTATGTGGTGTCCAGTAAGGTTTTTTTTGGGGATGGTCGTAAAAAGCCCAATCAGACTGGCCTCAATCGCAAGCACATCATGGAAGCCTGTGAAGCAGCACTTAAGCGTTTGCAGGTTGATTATCTCGATCTTTTCTTCTGCCACCGCCCCGATAAGCAGACGCCCATAGAGGAGACCGTGTGGGCCATGAACCACCTTATTCAGCAGGGGAAAATCCTCTACTGGGGCACAAGCGAGTGGTCTGCACAGGAAATAATGGAAGCGCATCTGGCCGCCAGAGATCTGCGGCTCATCGGACCGGTCATGGAACAGCCGCAATACAACATGTTCCACCGCCACCGGATGGAAGTGGAGTACAACCAGATTTTTAAGAATATTGGCCTCGGAACTACTATCTGGTCACCGCTGGCCAGCGGCGTACTGACAGGCAAGTACCTCGAGGAATTCCCTTCAGATACCCGCTTGGGCATGCAGGGGTTGGAGTGGCTCAAAAATGACGCCCTCACGGAATCACGGCTGGAGGTTGTCAGAAAATTGAAGCGCGAAGTAGCCGACGAGCTCGGGGTGAGTCTCCCTAAACTAGGTATAGCCTGGTGTATCAAAAACCCCAATGTGAGCACAGTCATTCTGGGAGCCAGCAAGCCTACGCATCTGCGCGAGAATCTCGATGCGCTTAAGATAGTGCCGCTGCTGACCGATGAGGTAATGGAGCGGATCGATACAGTGCTTGGTAATAAGCCGGAACACCCTGCCTACTAGCCGTCGGCAGAAAAGTGCAATTTTTACAACTACTTCGCTGCCTGAGGGCAGCGAAGTAATTGTAAACGATACGATTTACTTAGCAGGAACATTCCAGCCGTACGTATCTGCTATGCGACCGGCGCGTAGGCCGTTGATATAAGATTTGATGAACTCACCCACCGGCCGGTGATCAACCGACGGAAGCTCCATCACCCGCTCGCCCAGTGCGATGTGTGATACATGGCTTACGACGGCAGCGGTGCCCGCTCCGAAGCATTCCTGTAGTCGCTGATTTTCATGAGCATCAACGATTTCATGAATGGAGACAGGACGTTCTTCAATGGTATATCCCTGATCTTTCATGAAGATGAGGATACTATCGCGGGTAATCCCGCGCAGTATGGCACCATCCGTTGCCGGTGTGACCAGCTTCCCGTCAATGACAAAGAAGATATTCATGGTGCCTACTTCCTGTATTAGTTCCATGTTGGGGCCGCCCATCCACATCACCTGGTCGAAACCCTTCTGCTGGGCCAGCTTAGCCGGGTACAGGCTACCCGCATAATTGCCGGCAGCCTTAGCTTCGCCGGTACCGCCGGGTACAGCGCGCACGTAGTGCTGCTCCACCAGCAAACGCACAGGTTTTGGGTAGTAAGGCCCTACCGGACCACTGAAAATAATGAGCCGGTAGGTATCAGAAGGACGCACGCCGATGAACTCGTCCGTGGCAAACATATAAGGGCGGAGGTACAGGGCACTGCCCTCATTGGTCGGTATCCAGTCTGCATCCAGCGCAACCAGCGTCTTGAGTGCTTCCACAAAATCACTCTCAGGGAAAGCGGGCATCACCAGACGCTCAGCCGAACGGTTGAGTCTGCGGGCATGCATCTCAGGCCGGAATAACATGGGCGTGCCATCCGCTGTCTTGCTCGCTTTCATGCCCTCAAAAATAGACTGACCGTAATGAAGCGCCATCAGTGCCGGGTGAATGCTGAAAGGGCCAAACGGCACAATCCGATAATCACCCCACTGCCCGTCCTCATAGTCCGCGACGAACATGTGATCGGCAAAAACCCTTCCGAAGGGAATGTCGTCGAAGTTTACAGTGTGTAAACCCGATGACTGCGTTTTGGTTATTTGTATCCGCTGTTCCATAATGGTCATTTTCACAAAGTTAGTAAAAAAATTCCAAATAACGAGAGTAATTAGTTTTGATTCGGAATTTAATTCTTAGTTTTGTTTTATATATAAATGCTTATTCTGTGAAACATGCATTTGACATTGAGCTGATAGCCTTCCCCGAAGGAGAATGGAATACGGATGCGGTGGGTCAGCCAGTCCTGCTGGTGGTGGTATGCACCGAGGTATCGAGCAGAGCATCGGACCTGGCATACCTGGAGAAAGTGCTGGAATCGGTCCAGCTGGCGCCTGTCGCCCAGCGGGTGCGGCTGCTGGTGACAGAAAGTGAGCAGGATCTGCCTCTTTTCACGTTGCTCAACCGCTGGCAGTGTACGACGGCACTGCTTTTCGGGCTCACTCCTGCAGTGGCAGGACTGCAGTCGGCTGCTCAACGATACCAACCGCTGAAGGTGGCTGGCAAAACGTTGCTGTTCTGTGACTCGCTGTCCGTGATTCGCCAGGCGCGCGAACAGGGGGACAAGACCAGGGCTATGGCCCTCTGGCAGGCGATGAAGCAAATACTTTAGCCGGCAAGGCAGTGTATGCCACAGCAGGCAACCGCTAAGGAGGAATAAAAGGCTTTCGGATTGTTTTTCAGGAAACTAAAAAGCCTCAATGGTTGTATTTAAGGGAGTGTCAGCGTACAAATGTTACCTGTGGCTAACCTCCCCCGGGCGTGGGCAAAAAACGGGTTTTGTACCCTTACATGGGCGGGGTTTTCCAGAAATTCAGCACGCGGTCAGGCCTTTTTGCCTGAGATGTTAACGAACTTTTTTCAGCCGCATTTGCGTTTTTGAAGGCGCATAGCGTGGGGCAGAGGGCTATAAAAGGTAAAAATGATCGTCCGTGTTCCTCGTTTAGATGACCACGGATCAACAATACAATAAATGACGGTGATTCAGCGATATATAATTACTATGAGAATTCATCAGTCATCCGGCCGACTGCGCGCTTATCGACCGCGGGTACCGGCTCAGCGGTACTGATGAGTACCATGGACACAAACTAAACAAATAAAAAACTCTTTTCATGAGAATGATCATCCTGGCTTTAGCTTCCTTCTTCCTTTCAGCCATGACAGTTGTCGACAATGCCAGTCCGGGGGAGATTATGCGTGCGCTGGGTAGTGGTAATGCAGTGGTTCTGGGGCAGTATTTTGACAGCAATGTTGAGATTGCCATGCTGGATGATGAGCAGACTTACACCAAGGATAAGGCGATACAAGTGATGAAAGACTTTTTTGCCCGTAACCCAACGAAAGGCTTTGTGCAGGTGCACCAAGGGGTTTCCAGGCAAAGCCAGTCCGAGTACATCATTGGCAATTTATCAACTTCCAGCGGCATTTTTCGCGTGTATATTTACTGCCGGGTGGCGGGGATTAACTATTTTATTCAGGAGATTCGTATTGATCGCGAGTAGGCCGCCTTACAGCCGGTACGTGGGCCGGGATTTTACAGGCTAAAAAACGCTTAAGGCGCCGGGGCAGTTGCAGCAGCCAGTGGCGAGGAAAAATATTTCATAGGAGAAGGATGGATCTCTCATACCTGCTTCCAGTCTATGTCCCCCTCCAAAACACCTATGCCAAAAAGTGCAAAGTCGTATTGCACAGGATCTTCGGGAGAAAACCGCCTTAACTGATCAGTCAGCTCCAATACAGCCAGCCAGTCGGTCTGCCGGCGCTCCAGCAATTGCAGCCGCCGGGCAATCCTGTCTACATGTACGTCAAGCGGTATGAGGAGCTGCTGCATACCGATGCCGGACCAAATCCCCAGATCTACCCCTCTGTTATCCTTGCGAACCATCCAACGCAGAAACATATTAATTCTCTTGCAGGTAGAACCGCGCAGCGGCGTGGCTACATGTTTGCGCGTCCGGTCCGGCGCATCGGCGAGGGAAAAAAATAGTTCGTGAAAACCAGCAATAGCTGCCGACACATCGGGGGCAGCGGGCGACAGGAAGCGCGTAAAGGCATCTTCAAGGCTGGCATGCGCCCGATAGTAATGCTGCAAAAAAGCCAGAAAATAAAGACTGTCTATGGGCTGAAAGGTCCTGTGTACAAAGGATTCGAACCGCTGCAGATCTTTTTCCCGGTGGTGGAGCACGAAATCATGAGGAGCACCATCCATTAAGCGGATGAGTTTTTCAGCACTGGCCAGGATAGACTTTCGCTGTCCCCAGGCCAGCATAGCCGTCCAGAAGCCCATAATCTCCTGGTCCTGCCGTTTGGTGAACCGATGGGGAATAGACACCGGATCCTGCCCGATAAAATCAGGGCCGTTGTAGCGATCGACCGCCCGGTCCAGCAGTTGTCGGATACGTTCGTTGGGAGGAGCGTTCACGCGGGCGATCAGACTTGGTTGAGGCGGTAGCGGGGATGTTTGATCAAGCCCGTACGTTGCAGAAAATGCGACAGAGATACGCTCAGCACACCCAGTCCGTAGCGCACACTGCGCCGGAAATTGATAGAGGAAGCCTCTTCGAAGTACTTGGTGGGACAGGTGACTTCTGCGATTTCGAAGCCTGCGTAGATTATCTGGGAGAGCATCTCATTGTCAAAGACAAAATCATCGGAATTGCAGTTGTAGTCGATGCGCTGCAGGACAGTCCTGCTGAAAGCCCGGTAGCCTGTGTGGTATTCGGAGAGCTTGTAGTTGACCAACCAATTTTGAAACAGTGTGAGCATGCGATTGGCAAAATACTTGTAAACCGGCATGCCACCGGCGAGAGCTCCCTTGCCCAGAATGCGCGAGCCCAGTACCACGGGATAGAGCTCATCACCGATGATGTTGACCATGGCCGGGATGAGCTTGGGTGTGTACTGATAGTCGGGATGCAGCATGATGACGATATCCCCTCCCAGGGCCAGCGCCTTGTTGTAGAGCGTCTTCTGGTTGCCGCCATAGCCTTTGTTGGATTCATGCACAAGCACATGTTTGATACCGATGCTGGCGGCCAGTTCTGAAGTATTGTCCTTACTGGCATCATCGCAGAGGATGACCTCATCTACCAGATCGAACGGAATCTCGTTGTATGTTTTCTCGAGGGTACGTGCTGCGTTGTAGGCGGGCAGCACAACGATTACTTTTTTTCCTTTGTACATAGACTCTGCCTGATTGGCCGCAAAGATAGTAAAAGAGGTCGGCACAAAAGTATTTCGCCGCTTTCTGCGGCGAAATAAAAGCTCTTAGGGCGTGTATGTTTTTTGTAAAAAAAGCCTGCCTGCCTGTGCCGGCAGGCAGGCCTCGGCGGCACAAGCCGTCAAAACCTGCCTGGCCGATTGCTTTTTAGCAGGCCTTGGATACCTCAGGCCGTGCGCGCTGTCAGGCTGTAGGTTGACAGCAGTTCGGGCCGGACGGCCTCGAACCGATAGCCCTGCGCGCTGAAATGGGCGAGTACGGAAGGCAGCGCATACCGCAGATTCTCCTCGGCCTTGTAGTTGTCGTGGAAAACGATAACGGACCCCGGTCCTGCGCAATCTATGACGTTGCGACTGCACTGCAGCGGACTTACTGAGGGATCAAAATCCGCGCTTAGTACATCCCACATAATGATATGGTAATGCCTGAGTAAAAACTGCGCCTGTCGTGGCTTCAGCCGCCCGTAGGGAGGTCTGAACAAAGTAGACTGCGTCAGCCGTGCACACTTGCGCAGATCATGAAAATAGGGGAGATTCTCTGTTGCCCAACCGTCGAGATGGTGATAGGTGTGGTTGCCGACACTGTGCCCCTGCTGCAGCAGATCCTGAAAAATACCGGGCTGCTTGCGCACATTGTCCCCAACGCAGAAAAAGGTGGCTTTGGCATCGTAAGCGGCCAGTTGCTCCAGCACCCAGGGCGTCAGCCCGGGAATGGGGCCGTCATCAAAAGTCAGGTAGAGGACTTTGTCGCGGTCATCGGCGGGGGGTATGCGCCAGGTGAAATGGGGAAACAGTCGCTGGAGGATGTTGGGTGTTTTGATAAGATACATATTTTTTTGTTGAGGCGGTAAGAGGTTGCGCTGCCACCGGCAGTTGCCTGCCGGCTGAGGATTGTATTTTAGATAAAAAAAGAATCTGCTGGCCTTCGCCTTTGTATATTTGTGGCCGAAATGGAAGGGTTTGTTATTGCGCTGTTCATAGCCTCGTCGTGATAACGCACTGACAATCACCTTCGCTGCTTCAAGCATTTACTAATTTTGACGCATTGTGAAAAACATCAGGGTAAGATTTGCACCTAGTCCGACGGGCGCTTTGCACATCGGGGGGATCCGTACGGCATTGTATAACTACCTGCTGGCCAAAAAGACCGGCGGCACCTTTATTCTTCGCATTGAAGATACCGACCAGCTGCGTTACGTACCGGGAGCGGAGGAATACATACTCGAGGCGCTCGCCTGGTGCGGCCTCCAGCCGGACGAGGGGCCCCTGCAGGGGGGGGACTACGGTCCTTACCGGCAGTCGGAGCGCAAAGCCATCTATGCAGACTATGCGCGGCAGCTGGTAGCAGCGGGTTGGGGGTATTATGCCTTTGATACAGCTGAAGTCCTGGATGAGCAACGCGCGGCTGATCCCAATTTCAAATACGACGCAACTGTGCGGGACCGGCTCGACAATAGTCTGCGGATGTCTTCCGAAGAACTCAGTCAGCGGTTGGCGTCGGGTGAGCCCTATACCATCCGGCTCAAGGTTCCGCAGGATGAAGT